>SLEW01000012.1 GCA_007124575.1 Bacteroidales bacterium
CCCATGACCACCGACCATCATGCAGCCCGGATGGTTCTGCGGAACCTCAGCACAGAAAGCGTCCCTGTGCAGGGCACTGCGATAGGAAGCGCACTGGCCAGGGCTTCACTGGCTTTTGTGGATGAAGAGCGTTCCCATAAAACCATTATCCTTATAAGCGATGGTGAAAGTCATGAGGATGACCCTGTAGGGTATGCCAGGATGGCAGCAGAGCGGGGGATAACCATTCATACCGTAGGAGTTGGCAGCCGGGAAGGTGCACCTATACCTGTGTATGAGAACGAACAAATGACTGGTCACCTGCGTGATGCCGACGGCAGAGTTGTTGTCAGCAAATATGACGAAGATACCATTCGTGAAATAGCTGTAGTAACTGGCGGGATATTCCAGCACGGCAGCGGTCCCGACATGGGGCTGGATCTTATCCTTGAAGAGATCAGGGAAATGGAAAAAGAAGCCTATGAGACCAGTATATTTGCCGATTATGAAAGCCGCTTTCATTATTTGGCCGCTCTGGCACTTATTTTGCTAATATTGGAAACGGTTATATTGGATAGAAAAAACAGGATTCTGGAAAAATTCAAGCTTTTCAAATCACGTTAACATATATAGATTATGATCGTGCGGATGCTGATATGTGTGACATTATGTGCTGCTGCGTTATCGTTGCAGGCTGGGGACGTGCGTCAGATGATCAGAGAGGGCAACCGACTGTTTGAACAGGAGCAATATGCCGGGGCAGAGGAAAAATACCGCCAGGCGCTTACCCTGGATGAAGATAATAAGAATGCCCTTTTTAACCTTGGCAATGCGCTTTACATGCAAGGTCATCTTGATGAGGCACAGGCGATATTTGAATCCCTGAGTCATGATTTTGATGAACCGCAAAAGTTAACGGATGCATTGCACAACCTGGGAAACAGTTTCCTGGGTCAGCAGCGGATCCCTGAAAGCATAGAAGCTTATAAGGATGCTTTACGCATTGCCCCTGACCAGGAAGATACCCGGTATAACCTGGCTTATGCGCGCAGATTGTTGGAGGAAATGCCACCGCAGGATCAGCCTGGGCCAGACCAGGAGCCATCCGGGGAGGATGGACCGGAAGGTGAGCCTGACCATGGCAAGGATGATGCCGCTCCTGATCCGGACGACATGCATGATCAGCAGGATGAAGGTATGGATGAAGATCAGCCCGTCGACCAGGAACCCACACCGTTGGATGATACCGATGACAGCCCGCCCCGCATGGATGAGCTGACAAAAGAGGATGCCGGGCGGATCCTTGAAGCGCTATTGCGCGATGAGGAAAGGGTGCAACGGGAAGTGAACCGTGATGATACCATTCCCGATACCCTTCAAATTAATAAAGAATGGTAATGATTTTTGATACCGCCATGTTAAGATATTTGTTGTTCATGCCCCTTTGGCTGCTTCTCTCCGGTGCATTGGCTCTGGCAGATGATCCGTCATTTACTGTATCGGCACCGCAACGCGTGGCTGAGGGAGAAAGGTTCAGGGTCACATGGACTCTGGATGCAAGACCTGATGATTTTCAGGCTCCTTCTTTTAATGGTTTCAGACGTATTTCCGGACCAAGTACCTCATCAAGCACCTCTACGCAAATCATTAATAACCAGGTGACTACCACAGTATCCTATTCCTACACTTTTGTGCTTGAAGCGGCCGAAGAAGGTACTTTTACCATTCCACCAGCCAGGGCGGTGATAGATGGCAGGGAGCATGCCAGCGAGTCGGCAAGCGTGGAAGTCACTGACGGGCCTGCTACATCCGCGCAGCCATCGCAGCCGCGGCAGGAAGAAAGAGGTGATACACGCCCCGGGCCGGATGACATATTTATCAGGGCTGAGGTAAGCAACTCCTCCCCTTTTCAGGGCGAACAGATCATCATCAGCTATAAGCTTTACACGAGACTTTCGGTACAAAACTATAACATAGAACGTTTGCCGGCCTTCCAGGGCATGTGGACAGAGAATATTACCCCATCGGGACAGCCTTCGGTGACGCGTGAACTTATTGGAGAAGATATTTACAATGTGGCAGAGATTAGGCGCATGGCTGTTTTTCCGCAACGAAGCGGTGAAATCAGCATTGAACCCATGGAAGTGGAAATGGCAGTCAGAATACGTGCTGCCGACAGCCGAAGACCCGGAAGCCCTTTCGATGATTTTTTTGGCGGGTCACCCTTCAGTCGTTATCAAACGATAACACACAGGGAACGTTCTGAACCGGTTATCCTGCAGGTTGAACGATTGCCCGCTGAGGGCAGGCCTGAGGATTTTACCGGTCTGGTAGGCAACTTTGAGCTTCGTGCGGACCTCAGCCCGGATAATATCGATGTAAATGATGCGGCAAGTCTTAGCGTGACATTATCGGGCGAAGGCAATCTGCGCATGGCTGAGCTTCCGGAGGTGTCTTTTCCCAGACATCTCGATATTTTTGACCCACAGGTTACCGATGATATCCGCGTCTCAAGCTCAGGCATTAAGGGCAGTCGCCAGTTCGAGTATGTGATTATCGCCAGAAGCACCGGTGATTTTGAGATACCTGCCCTGAACTTATCCTATTTTGACCCGGGGTCACGGACGTATCGCACACAAGAAGCAGGGCCTTTTTCACTTAGGGTTCATGGGGAGTTATTGACTGGTTCAGATGCTCCTGGCAGAAGATCCGGCCGTTGGCAAACAGAAGACATTCGTTACATACACACCGGTTCGGTTAACTGGCAATCGGCAGGTGACTTATTTTACAAGAGCACACGTTTCTTCTTGCTGGCTGCGCTGCCGCTTATCCTGCTGATTGTCTTCCTCATAATCTGGAAAAAGCACATGCAAAGCAATGCGGACATACAAGGAATCCGCATTAAAAGAGCACGCAATGCAGCCATAAAGCGATTGAAACATGCGGAAAGGATGCTTAGAGACAATCAAAGAGAGGCTTTCTTTGAAGAAATCTTCAAAGCACTCTGGGGCTATGTATCAGACAGACTGGAGATTCCTGTGTCGCGCTTAAATAAGGAAAATGTGGCATCAGCATTTGCCTCAAGGCATATTCCTTCCGACCTGGCAGACCGTTTTCTGGAAGGTCTTTATGAATGCGAGTATGCCCGTTTTGCCCCTATGGGAGAAGAAAGACCCATGGATATAACCTATGAAAAAGCCCTGGATACCATTGTGACCCTTGAAAAGGAACTAAGAAAAAACAACACGAAACGATGAGTTTTCGAATAATGCTTTATGTCTGGTCTCTGATCCTGTTGCTTCCATTATGGTCTCATGCACAATCGCCCGAAGACCTCATGGAAAATGGCAATCTTGCCTACATGGAGGAAAATTTTGAGGAGGCGCTTGAGCGATACAGCAGGATTGTCAGGATGGGAAAGGAATCTGCCCCGCTGTACTATAATATAGGAAACGCATGGTACCAGAAAGGAAGTATCGGCCAGGCCATACTTTACTACGAGCGGGCACTGAGGTTGAATCCCTCCTATGAGCCGGCCCGGCATAACCTGCGTATCGCCAGGAGCAGCATTATAAGCCCGGTAGAAGAAATACCAGCCCTGTTTTTTCAACGATGGCACGATAGTTTCATAGCATTGTTCTCTGCTGACAGATGGGCAATCATGGCAATAGCAGGACTTTTCCTGATGGCCTTATGTATAGCTTTTTATGTGATCAGCCGGTATGTCTGGCAGAAAAAACTCTTTTTTGCTTTGGCTATAATAATGCTATTGATGGGCATCACAGCTCTTTATTCGGCCAACAGGCAATACCACCTTCGTTATGAAAAGGTGGAGGTTATTGTAATGGATGAAATGCTGCATGTCCGAAGTGCCCCGGCAGGTAGCGGCACAGATCTGTTTGTAGCTTATGAAGGCACAAAGGCCGAGGTAATCAACAAGATCGACAATTGGTTGGAGGTCCGCTTTGCGGATGGAAATATAGGCTGGGTTAACGATGATGCCGTGGAAACCATTTAGTGTCATTCCCGGCCACCGGAATCCTGCCGGTGCCTGCGCTGTGCTTCACGGAAAAGCATGCGGTTAAAACCGCGTTCTGCATAAAAGAGCAATGCAACCTGCTTCACGCTAACTACTTCGAGCATTTTTTCGGTATACTCCCGGCGCAAGGCTGCAGATTCTTCAAAACGCGTGATCTCGGCTTCAATAAATCTTGCTGCCTCATCTTCTGTCATGTCTTCAGGGTCTGGCATGGCATCCCGCTTTTCCCTGTAACGTTCTGAAATCTGATCTATCTTATGGGTGTATTCATTGTAAATGGGCCAAAAGACTTTGGCATCCTCAGGGTTTAGAGACAGTTTGCGTGTTATATAGGATATGCGACGTGCCTCTATGGCTTCTTTGCGTTCATCACGTTGCTGGCGTCCCGGCCTCTCCCCGCGCTGGGCATAGGTCAGCTGGCCGCCTGCCAGCAGAAGAGCCAGGAGAAAAAGAATGATTGTGCGCATATTCCGTGTTTTTCCTTGTGTTATCATATTCAATTGCTATTTAATCCAGTGAAGATAATAAATAATCACTTTCGATGCCATAATAACTTGCTTCCTCAAAAAGGTATTCCATCATCTCATCATAATCCCCGGCATCGGCAACATCATCCATTTCGAGCCCATACATGATCTCCTCAGCACTAAGATCAGTATCAAGCACCATATCATATATCTGTTTGTGATCGAGATCGCTGCGTAATGAGAAGTACTCAAAGTCGGCCTCATGTGCAGCTTCGTAAGGATAATGACCGTTCATGCTGTCGCTTCCCACGAAGAAAAGGGATATCGTTAGACTGACGAGCAGCAAGAGGCTTGCGGCCCATGCAAGAGCTTGCCGGGGCGTAGCTGCCGGCAGCGTGAGCAGTTTCTTCTTCTCGCTGCTGTCGCTGCGCCTGGCTGTAATTATACCCGGGAGAGATTCGAAATAACCTTCCGGAAGGTCAAAACCCGATGGCTTGCCTTCTGCGGGCAGACTACTGCCGAGCTCCCTGAGCTCTTTTCTGATTATTTCTTTGTTTTCCTTTTGCATAACACGAATGCTTTGTTAATTAGACGATAAACAAAGGCAGGGGTTTAATCATGAGACAACTGATTTTTCGATTTTCTTCACGGCATGGTGATAGGATGCTTTCAAAGCACCCTCCGAAGTATCCAGGACTTTAGCCATATCTTCGTATTTCATCTCATCGAAATACCGCATGTTAAATACGACCCTTTGTTTCTCAGGCAATGCGAGTATGGCTTTCTGCAGTTTTTTCTCCATATCGTTACCCCGGTAATAGGCGTCTGCTTCAAGGGTTTCTTCCAGCTGTTTGCTCACATCCACCATGGGCATCAGGTTTCTTCTTTTCTTTTTTTTGAGAAAAGTAAGTGCCTCATTTGTGGCGATCCGGTATATCCAGGTGTATAGAGATGAATGCTGGCGGAATTTTGGCAGGGCCTGCCATGCTTTGATGAAAACATCCTGTACGATATCGTTGGTATCATCATGACTGATGACAAGCCTCCTGACATGCCAGTATACGGCTTCCTGGTATTTTCTCACGATATGGTTGAAGGCCTGGTTTTCTAAACCGGCCTTTGAAAACATCTCAAATAACTCTTCGTCCGTATGCTGTCCCATCTCTCAGACCATTAAAGCCTGGTTTTATCCTTTATCCTGCATAACCTGCTGCACAGCTTTCACGATATTCCGGGCATCCAATCCGTATTTCACCATCAGCTCATGTGGCTTGCCGCTTTCGCCAAAGCTGTCCTGAACAGCGATCATACGCATCGGTGTGGGTTGCCGTGTGGCAAGTAGGTGGGCGATGGCATCGCCAAGGCCTCCGTTCAGCTGATGCTCTTCTGCAGTTACCGCACATTTTGTTTTTGCTACTGATTGTATGATGCTTTCCGCATCTAAAGGTTTAATGGTGTGAATATTAAAAATTTCAACACTAATGCCTTTCTTGTATAGCTCTTTGCCTGCTTCCAGGGCTTCCCACACCAGATGTCCGGTAGCAAAAATACTGACATCAGACCCCTCATTCAGCCTGATCGCCTTACCCAGCTCGAAATGATCATCAAGGCTGGTGAAGTTAGGCACTTTGGGACGGCCAAAGCGCAGGTAGACCGGTCCGTGGTGTTTAGCTATTGCTGCGGCGGCCAGTCTTGTCTGGTTATGATCACAAGGTACAACCACACTCATGTTGGGCAACATGCGCATCATCCCGATATCCTCAAGCATCTGATGTGTGGCACCGTCTTCGCCGAGCGTAAGTCCGGCATGCGAAGCGCATATTTTTACATTTTTTTCGGAATAGGCAATAGACTGCCGTATCTGGTCATACACCCTGCCGGTGCTGAAATTGGCAAAAGTGCCGGTATATGGAATTTTACCGCCAATGGTAAGGCCAGCCGCGACACCCATCATGTTGGCCTCCGCGATGCCCGTCTGGAAGAAACGATCGGGAAACTCCTTCTCAAAGTCATTCATCTTAAGAGAACCAGTCAGGTCGGCGCAAAGGCCCACCACGTCCGGATTGGTGCGTGCTACATCCAGCAGCCCCAATCCAAAACCAGACCGTGTATCTTTTTTTTCTTCAAATCTATATTCTTTCATGTGTTTGTAGTTTTGCAACTGTTTTGACTCTAAGTGTTTATGTTTTTGAAAAAAGTTCAGGGCGCTTTGCGAGCCCCGCGAAGCCAAAGGGCCATCGGATAATCATACTCTTGTTTATCAATCTTTTAGTGTGAAGGTTTTATGATCCTGAAATGTGGTTTGCCTTACACTGATAATTGAACCTTTAAAGGTTATTAATAATCTCCCAGGGTTTCCCTGAAATTGGTCATGGCCTTTTCAAACTGCTCATCGTTTGGTGGTTTGCCATGCCATTCATGGGTACCCATCATAAAGTCGACCCCGTAACCCATGTCGGTATGCATCAGGATAACGACAGGTTGTTGCTTTCCGCATTGCTGTTTTGCCTTTTCCAGCGTGTCAAGCGTGTCTTGCATGTCGTTGCCGTTCATTTCAAGCACCTTCCATCCAAAGGCTTCCCATTTGGCATGAAGGTCACCCAGGGGCATCACATCATTTACGGCTCCATCAATTTGCTGACCGTTATAGTCAATGATACCGATGATGTTGTCTATCTTTCTGCCGGCCCCAAACATGGCAGCCTCCCATATCTGGCCTTCCTGTTGTTCGCCGTCGCCCATAAGGCAATAAACAAGGTGCGGATCATTGTTAAGCTTTTTGGCAAGGGCTGCACCGCATGCCACGCTAAGACCCTGTCCCAGTGAACCGCTGGCAACACGTACGCCGGGCAATCCTTCTTCCGTGGCCGGATGTCCCTGCAATCGCGTGTCGATCTTACGAAAGGTGCCAAGCTCACTGGTATCGAAATAACCGCTTCTCGCCAGCACACTATACCAGCCTGCTGACAAATGCCCGTTGGAAAGGAAAAAGAGGTCCTCTTCTGTGCCATCCACATTGAACTTTTCCGGATTATGTCTCATCACGCGGAAATACAAGGCGGTAAGAAGATCGGCGCAACCCAGCGGCCCGCCCGGATGCCCCGACTGTGCACCATGTACCATCCGTAAAATGTCACGACGTACCTGTGTGGCAATGTCTTGTAGTTCTGTAATCTCTCTCATGATCTATTGATTTATTGTGTTGTTTTAAATAAGATGATTCGGTCTGAGGAAGTCAGTCTGCTTTTAACTTCCTGTATTTGATTCGTTTTGGCCCATGATCTCCCAGGCGCTTCCTGCGGTTTGCCTCATAGTCTGAATAGCCGCCTTCAAAGAAGTAAACCTGCGAATCGCCTTCAAATGCAAGGATATGGGTAGCTACCCTGTCTAAAAACCACCTGTCGTGCGTGATGATCACCGCACATCCGGCAAAGTTTTCCAGGCCTTCCTCGAGTGCCCGTAACGTGTTGACATCTATATCGTTGGTTGGCTCATCGAGGAGCAGTACGTTAGCCTCGCTTTTTAAGGTCATGGCAAGATGCAGTCGGTTACGTTCACCACCGGATAACACCCCGCATTTTTTTCCCTGATCCGGGCCGGTGAAGTTAAACCTTGCCACATAGGCCCTGCTGTTCATCTCCCTTCCGGCCAGCCTGATGGTTTCATGGCCACCGGATATGACTTCCCAGACACTCTTCTCCGGATCAATATCCGCATGGGCCTGATCCACATATCCCATGCTGACTGTATCCCCGAAATCAAACTTACCTTCATCAGGCTTTTCCTGACCCATGATCATGCGAAAAAGGGTGGTTTTACCTGCGCCGTTAGGGCCGATGATGCCCACTATGCCCGCAGGAGGCAAAGAAAAGTTGAGGTCACTGAAGAGAAGCTTGTCGCCAAAAGCCTTGCGTACATTTTCCGCTTCGATGACTTTGGAACCGAGCCTGGGGCCATTGGGGATGAAGATCTCCAGGCGTTCTTCTTTTTGCTTGACATCCTCATTAAGCATCTTTTCGTAAGCATTTAACCTGGCTTTACCTTTTGCCTGCCTTCCTTTGGGCGACATGCGAACCCACTCCAGCTCCCGTTCAAGCGTTTTGCGGCGCTTGCTATGGCTGCGCTCCTCCATCTCCAGGCGTTTGGCCTTTTGCTCCAGCCATGATGAATAATTTCCTTTCCAGGGGATGCCCTCTCCCCTGTCGAGCTCAAGGATCCAGCCAGCCACATTGTCAAGGAAATATCTGTCGTGAGTAATGGCAATCACGGTGCCTTTATATTGCTGCAGATGTTGTTCCAGCCAGTCAACACTCTCTGCATCCAGATGGTTGGTGGGCTCATCAAGGAGGAGGATGTCAGGCTCCTGTAACAATAAGCGGCACAACGCAACACGCCTGTGCTCGCCACCACTAAGTGTCGATATGCTGGTGCCAGGTTCAGGACAGCGCAAGGCATCCATGGCCCTTTCCAGTTTGCTGTCCAACTCCCAGGCATCATGCTGCTCGATAAGATCAGAAAGCTCTCCCTGGCGCTCTATCAGCTTTGCCATCTCCTCATCACCCATAGGCTCGGCAAACTTCATGTTTACCTCCTCATACTCCTTCAGGATGTCAACCACTTCCTGAACGCCCTCCTGCACAATCTCTTTAACAGTTAAAGATGGATCGAGCACAGGCTCCTGGGAAAGATAACCCACCGAATACCCCGGTGAGTAAACCACTTCTCCCTGGTAAGCCTTTTCTTCACCTGCAATGATGCGCATCAAAGTGGACTTACCAGAACCATTGAGTCCGATAATTCCGATCTTCGCACCATAAAAAAAAGACAAATAAATGTCTTTTAAGACCTGTTTGTTGTTGGGTGGAAAGGTTTTGCTCACCCCCACCATGGAAAAAATGATCTTTTTGTCGTCACTCATTGCATGTTGTGTTGAATTTTTACAAAATTGCGAAAAATAAGCTTGTGAAGCACAGAAAATTCGGCTTTTAAAAGCAATCCCTTATCTTTGTATAATAAATAAGTTAATCATCTGAGAAAGTTTTAGACAATGAATGATACAACCGCCATTAAAGTCGTGAGTTGTGCGGAAGCACCTTTTATGCTCAATGGCTGGAAGCACCATATGGGTTTTCTGGTATGCCAGATCAGGAAATGGACAAACAAACCTGAGCAGATGTATCCGTTGTTTGTGGCGAAGTTAAAGGTACTTGGAGATTCGCTGTTTGATATTTATGCCGGTGAGCTTGATGTTAGCCAGATAACGAGAGAGCTCACGGAAACCCTTAAAGGCTTTAATGTATATGAAAAAGAGGCCTATGCACGATGGATCGATAGCTCTGCCCAGCTATTCTGGCAGTTAACCATATCAGACGGTTCGGAGTGGACCATGCGTCATGGTGATTCTGAAGAGTATTATGTGCATATTCATCCGGCGCGCCACGGACTGCATAATGAAAGACTGAAGGCAAATCAACTGCGTTCTGCTTTGGCCACCCTTATTCTTGCGAACATGCGGAAGGAACAGCCGAACATTAAATTGCTGAATGAAGTCCGGCAAAATTATCTTGGACTGTCAAAAGTAACCAGGACAATGGCCAAAGAAGTATTTTCCATTATGAATGGTATGGCAGATATCTCAAAAGTGCCACATTAAGTAAACTATGCATATTTTTATCCTGAAAGATCATCCTCGCTTTTTTGCAGCATCTTATTGAGACAAACGGCCGGCTACATAACGGTCTCTCCCATGAATATCCTGAGCTACCTCCACATCCCTGAACCCATAGGATATCATCATGTCCCGGCATGCCTTCCCCATCGCTTCATTAATTTCAAAAAACAACCATCCGTCCTTCTTCAGTGAGTGTTTCGCCTTGTCTGTGATGGAGCGGTAAAAAAGCAGCGGGTCATCATCTTTCACAAAAAGTGCGCATTCAGGCTCATGGTCAACCACATGTTTCGACATCAGCTGTTTTTCCGAAAGCCTTACGTAAGGTGGGTTACTCACTATATAATCCCAGGTGCGAGCAGGAGTTAAGCTGTCTTCCTTTAACACATCACAGTTAAAAAAATCAACTGAAACATTGTTAATTAATGAGTTATGTTTAGCTACTTCAAGTATTTTATCGTTCTTGTCGCACGCACTTATGTGGTGTTTTGGCAGACTGGCTGCCAGCGAAATGGCAATACATCCGCTTCCTGTTCCTATATCCAGAAAATTTAGCTTTGCTTCATCCCTTTGTGGATGGGTGGATATTTTTTGCAGCATCCAAAGGACCAGCCCTTCAGTTTCGGGTCTGGGTATCAGCACTCCCCGCCTTACGTGTATTAAATGATCAAGAAACCTACTTACTCCTGTAACATATTGTACTGGTTCGCCCTGATTTAATCGTTTTTGTGCCTTTATGAGTTTAACGATGCCGGTTTCGCTGACACGTTCATTCGCGTTGACTACCCGCTGATCCCTGCCCATGCCTAAAACGTGCAGAAATACTTCATCTGCCACAGCAATGCGTTCACGCCCTGCCGGAATGCCTGTCAGGCTCTGTTTAAACCAAATGTACAGGTCCGATATCTTATTTGTCTTAGGATAAATCATTTGGATTTAACATGGCAGGCATAACACCTGGACTGTTTACTAAAATATTTGACTTTTGAGGTTTGGGTATCCAAAGCACCTGGACTGTTTGTCAGAAAATTAGATTACTGGTTTTCAGGGTATATGAGATAGGGCTTTCTGAATTCTTTGAATGTTTCCACGTCTTCCTGCCATGAATGGCGTATTTCTGTGGCAGAGTAACCTGCTTGTATTTGTTCGCGTAAAGCGGATGTTCCTGCCAGTCTTTCGAAGAAGGGGTTGAAAAAATTCTCCTTATCGGGATATGCAAGGTATGCATCAATAAGGTATTCGAGATTGATCTTTGCCGTATTTTGCAGCTTTTCCAGGTCTTTGCTTTGCAGATCCCTGCCATGACAGTTTTTCCCTTTTTGCGGTGGGTTAGGTGCAGCCGGTAAACTTTGCGGGGTGAAAGTGAAAGGATAAGCATCTTCTGGAAGATCCGGATGTCCGAAAACCTGGAAGGGCATGTCTGTGCCCCTGCCCACGCTGATTGGTGTTCCTTCAAAAAAGCAAAGGGATGGATACAGGTATACTGCGTGCATGTTTGGCAGGTTGGGAGATGGAGGCACGGGTAGCTTGTAAGGCTTGCCCCTGTAATAGTTTTGGACGGGAATAATGGTCAGTGTTATCTCATGGGCTGCATCGTGCAGCCACCCTTCGCCACTGACCATCAGGGCGTATTCACCCACGGTCATTCCATGAACAACAGGTACGGGGTGCAATCCTACAAAGGAGCTATACTCCGGCTCCAGTAAAGGGCCATCAACAAAATGGCCATTCGGATTGGGCCTGTCGAGAATGATCATGGGGATGTCACGGGTGGAGATCTCTTCCATGATATAGGTCATGGTAGAAATGTAGGTATAGAAGCGTGTGCCTGCATCCTGCATGTCAAAAAGGATGATGTCCACGTCGTTAAGCTGCTCCGCTGTGGGACGTCTGTTATCGCCATAAAGGCTTATCACCGGAAGGCCGCTATCAACGTCATAACCGCTTTCCACCAACTCCCCTGCAGCTGCTTCACCTCTGAAACCATGCTCAGGACTGAACACCTTGACAACATGTATGCCGTAATGCAAAAGGGTATCAACCAGGTGCACGTCTTTAACCATGGAGGTGTGATTTCCTGCAACCGCTACCCTTTGTCCCTCCAAACGCGGCAAATATTTTTCCATTTGCCATGCACCGGGAATGATGCCATGGTCATTCGATTTCTTTGTTTGGGAGGTCGCTGCATTTGATGAGGCGAACCATATGATGAAAAGAAATATCAGGCAAGGGCGTAAAAACGGATATTTGACTGAACTGATATGCTTCATGAGATCCATTGTTGTACAAAAAGAATGCGAAAAATATTGTTAGTCAGCGGTTTGTGCAGTGTATTAGCAAAGATGCCCGGTTGTGTCATACGTGTTTTTCAGCATGATAGGACGATCTTACCAGCGGTGCGCTTTCTGCGTGCAGGAAGCCTTTTTCCAGGGCTATTTTTCCATATCTTTCAAACTCATCAGGGTGTATGTATTCCTGCACGGGGAGGCTATTCCTTGAGGGTTGCAGGTACTGACCTATGGTGATGATCTGGCAGTTTACGGCGCGCAGGTCATCCATGGTTTGCAGGATTTCTTCGTCTGTTTCGCCGAGACCCAGCATGATCCCCGACTTTGTTCTTATATCGCTGTTAGCTGCAATATATTCCAGCACGCTGAGGCTGCGGTCATAGTTGGCATAAACTCTTACAGGGCGGGTAAGTTCCCTGACTGTTTCCAGGTTGTGGCTGATCACCTCAGGTGCTGCTTCAACAACCTGCTGAATGTCTTCCTTTTTACCCTTAAAATCAGGTATGAGGGCTTCAATAGTGGTTGCAGGGGTTGTTTTTTTGATGGCGCGAATGGTGGCGGCCCAGTGTGATGCTCCCCCATCAGGAAGATCATCGCGATCCACGCTGGTAATCACGCAATGCTTAACTCCCATGGAGGCAGCTGTTCTTGCTACCTCTTCCGGCTCATTGGGGTCGGGAGCAAACGGCTTTCCTGTTTTTACATTACAAAAACGACAACTGCGCGTACAGATGTCACCAAGGATCATAAAAGTGGCAGTGCCTTGTGCCCAGCATTCACCTTTATTGGGACATGCCCCGCTTTCACATATGGTATGGAGATTGGCTGACCTTAACTTGCGGCTGATGTTGCCATAATCCGCGGCTTTAGTAAGCTGCGTGCGAAGCCATGGAGGCTTCCTTAAATATTTGTCGTGAAATTTACTCAAAACTTACGGCTTATTGAATGCTGACAAAAATAATCATTTTTAAAAAAGCCACTCAGGATAATTCCGGAGTGGCTTTTAATTTCCTAAAAGTAAGTAATCAATGAATCAATTGCCAAGTAAGAAAAACGTGCGACCGTCTTTGGTTTTGAAAGCATCAAGAGCCATGGAATAACGCATGATATTATTGATCACGCTTTTATCAGGTCTGTCCTGATGAAGGCTTTCTTGCTTGTATCCTTCCATTCTGCCAAAATGATACATTTGTCTTTCTTCGGAATCATGATCCGACACATGCAGCAAATAATTCATAATCTCTTTTACATTTGTATGCGACTGCTTCATAGGCGTATATTTGATTTGGTTTGTATTGTCCTTCTAAAACGAAGGCATGCAAACGATTATTTTGTCCTGTTGAAAAAAGTTGTTTCTGAAGCTTCTAAAAAGATATAATAACCGTATATTTGCTTGGTTAGATTGATCTTTTATAATAAAATTATAATCAGATGAACTTACATGAATATCAGGGGAAACAATTATTAATGCGATATGAGGTGCCTGTGGCCATGGGGATTTTGGTTGAAGATGCAAAAGAAGCTATACCGGCGGCCCAAAAAATTAAGGAGGAAAAAGGGGTTGATCTGTGGGCGGTAAAAGCACAGGTACATGCCGGTGGACGCGGTAAGGGCGGTGGTGTGAAAATTGCCAAAAGCCTGGCTGAAGTTGAAAAATATGCATCAGAAATCTTAGGGATGCACCTGGTTACCCCGCAAACATCTGCCAAAGGGAAGCTTGTTCGCAAGATACTTGTCGAGCAGGGCATCTATTATCCGGGGGAAAGTGAACCGGCTGAATTTTATATGAGCATGCTGCTTAACCGGGAAACTTCCAGAAATATGCTTGTTTACTCCCCCCGGGGAGGAATGAATATTGAAGAGGTAGCAGAAGAAACGCCCGATCAGATATTTACAGAGGAAGTAGACCCTGTGGCTGGAATACAGTCTTTTCAATGCCGTCGCATTGCCTTTAACCTTGGCCTGTCAGGCGCGGCGTTTAAAAACATGGTGAAGTTCATTCCCAAACTGGTAAAAGCCTACCACGAGAATGATGCTACCCTGATTGAAATAAACCCCTTGTTTAAAACTTCTGATAACCAGATATTGGTGGTGGATACCAAGATGAGCATTGACAACAACGCTTTGTTCAGGCATCCTGATATCATGGAGATGCGCGACATTCAGGAAGAGGATCCTATGGAGGTGGAAGCTGGCAAACATGATCTTAATTACATTAAACTGGATGGCAACGTGGGTTGTATGGTAAACGGAGCCGGGCTGGCCATGGCTACCATGGATATCATCAAGCTAAGTGGCGGTGAACCTGCAAACTTTTTGGATGTTGGAGGTTCAGCCAATGCCAAACGTGTGGAGGAAGCGTTTCGGATCATTCTGAAAGATGAGCATGTAAAAGTGATCCTGATAAATATCTTTGGAGGAATCGTGCGATGCGACAGGGTAGCCCATGGAATTGTGGATGCCTATAAAAACATTGGAGAGATAGATATCCCGATTATCGTAAGGTTACAGGGCACCAATGCAGAAGAAGCCAAAGAGATTATTGATAAATCAGGCCTGAAAGTACAATCTGCCATATTGCTCAAGGAAGCGGCAGATTTGGTTACCACGGCAATATTAAAATGAGCAGGATATTTAAATAATCAATTTTATTAACCTTAAAAAAACATCTCATGAAAAAAATATTACAAAAAACAATTGGTATTCTGGCCATCATGATTTTTCTTTTTGGCCTGAGTTACCCGGCAAACAGCGCGGAAAGAGACGTCGAGCAGGTAGGAACCTTACAGGAGCTGCGCGACCAGGAAGCAGATGGTGAAACAGTGTATGAACTCACAGCTGAGGCGATCCTCACCTACCAGGAAGACTGGCGAAACAGCAAGTACATCGAAGATGGTACGGCGGGGATCCTGATTGACGACAATGATGGCATCATCACCACCGAGTATGAGATTTATGACGGGATTACAGGCATCAAGGGAACACTCAGTGTGTTTGGCAACATGCTGCAGTTCGTTCCGGAGGAAGATCCCGGTGAAGCCACCTCCAGCGACAATGTGATCGACCCGTTGGTGATCAGCATGGAAGATTTTGTGAATAACTTCATGGACTACCAGGCGCGTTTAATTATTATTGAAGAGGTAGAATTTCTTGTTGATCCAGGTGAGAGTTTTGCCAACGGTCAGATTTATGATTTTACTGATGGTGATTTCGTTGGTGAATTCAGAACTACCTTTTTCAACGTGAATTACATTGGCGACCCGATTCCTTCCGGCCCGCTGAACATCACAGGTCTGCCAAACTCACGTGCAGAAGGTGACTTTCTGACTGCCAGACACTGGGACGATATCGAACCCCTGACTTCCTACTCTGTTGAGTTTGACATTACGGATGAGGAAAACAATGAGGTGGAAGATGTTGAGCTGGAGTTTTATGGAGAAACATTGACTGAGGGTCCTTATTTTTTTGAAGACGTTCTTGTGGGCACACATCCATACACAGCCACAAAGGAAGGTTATCACGTAGCTACCGGCCAGGTTACCGTCAGTGATGACGACGTGGTCTATCACCTGGTGATGGTGGAGATTGACCCCAACATGGTGACAGACTTCCCCTGGCACGAAGATTTCTCCGGCGACATTCCCCCACAGCACTGGGCTCACTATGCATTAGGAGAAGGCGGTTGGGAGCAGGATGATGATCGGGCTCACCATGATTACACTTCAGAGGGCGAAGAGGCGGATAGCTGGCTGGTTACCCCGCAGATCCAGCTTCCTGAAGATGAAAGCATGCTGATCTCTTTCTTTGAGAACAACCAGTTCATGACGGTATATGGATATAGCGGCCTGCTGATTTCAACGGGCAGCGGCAATCCCGAACACGGGCATTTTCAGGAGATTTATGAGTCGGATGATAACATCGGTGTGGGTGACCCGCACGAAGCACTTGTGTCACTCGGTGATTATGTTGGCGAGGTGGTTTACCTGGCCTTCAACTACCAGGGAGAGGATGCCCACCGCTGGTGGATAGATGACTTTATGATCGATGAGGCCCCGGGAGCCATTGAAGTGCCGGATATCGCCACATTGAAGAACCAGGAGGTGGATGGCGATCTGCCTTTTATGATCACTGGCGAAGTTATAGTCACGCATTTGCAACAAGCCTACCGTGGCCAGTTCTATGTGCAGGACGAAACCGCCGCCATCCTCGTCGATGATCCCGATGGCATCGTCGGCGCTGAACTCGAGCTGTATGATGGCATTACCGGATTTACCGGAGAACTCACTGAATTCCAGGATATGTTGCAACTGGTACCCACGGAGGATCCAGGAGCGCCTTCTTCTCATGATAATGAAGTAGAGCCGCTCATGATTACCCTAGAAGATATTGACTACGAACACCAGGGCATGTTGGTCTATGTCGCCAATGTCTATTTTGAGGAAGACAATCCGGACACTTTTACGCATAACGAATCTTTCTACATTTATGACGATACCGCTGAAGGCGTGATTCGTACACCCAATTCGGAGGATTTATTGGACTATTTCGGAGAGCCCGTGCCTGATCCTGACACGCCAAAAGATATTATTGGTGTGCTTCACCAAAGGTATGAGGTTCTTCGGCTGTTGCCCCGAATGCTGGCCGACTTCATGGAGCCTACAGATGTAACGAACCTGGAAACGCTTGAACTCCGGGTCTATCCAAATCCGGCAAACGATCTGGTCTTTGTGGAAAGCAGCGAAAGAGTTATCGACCTCGTGCAGGTCTATAATATCCAGGGGCAATTGGTTCTTGAGCAGCCAGGTAACGCTTCCGGAAGGGTTCAGCTTCAGGTGTCTTCACTGAAACCCGGCATCTATATGCTGCAGGTCAGCTCAGGCTCCGGGAGAAGTACTCAAAAACTGCAAATTCATTAGTAACTGGATCTAAAAGTGTTTGTAAACAGCTGGCAATAAACGGAAGAGTACATTGCCAGCTGTTTGCAACTTTTACTTCCTGATGAGCATTGATTTTTTTAATACAATTTCAAACGGACACTGCAAATGAAAAACCCTAAAATATTTATCAGTTTTCTGATGGCGGCTGCTTTCATGTTGCTATCAGGATATCAGGTCTACGGCTCCGTAATACAGGGTCATGTAATTGACGATGAAGGAAACCGCCTGCCTTCGGCTCTTGTGGAACTCGTTAATCAGGAAACCGACCGGTCGTACGGCACTACCACAAACATTGACGGTGAGTTTCAAATTACTGTTGAGCCAGGCTCCTATTCTGTCAGGATAACCTACATCGGCTACGAAGAAAAGGAGTTCACTGTGGATGCATCCACTGACAAAGATCTTGGCAGGTTGGTCATGAGAACTGCTGCCATAGGTCTGCAGGAGGTGATGGTAATCTCTTCGTTTGCCCGCGACCGCCAGACGCCGGTGGCCATCTCCAACATTTCTGCCGAAGCAATTACCGAGAGGCTGGGAACACAGGAGTTCCCCCAGCTGCTGCAGTCGACACCCAGTGTGTATGCCACACGCGAAGGTGGTGGCTTTGGCGATGGCAGGATCAACATGCGCGGATTTGATTCCAATAACATTGGTGTTCTTATCAATGGCGTTCCCGTGAACGACATGGAAAATGGCCGCGTGTACTGGTCGAACTGGGCAGGCCTCTCAGATGTTACGGAGACCATGCAGGTACAGCGTGGCCTTGGTGCTTCGCGGCTGGCCATCAGCTCCGTGGGCGGCACCATCAATATTATCACGCAAAGCACGCAGGCCAACAAAGGAGGTACCCTGCTGTATGGTGTAGGTCATGACGGATACAGACAGGAATCAGTCACCTTGTCAACCGGGTTAATGGATAATGGCTGGGCGGTAACCGCTCTGGGTGGCAGACGCACCGGTGAAGGTTTTGTCCAGGGTGCTGACTTTGAAGGATGGTCTTATTTTCTGAATGTATCGAAAAGGGTGAGCAATAACCATACCCTGTCGCTCACCGCTTTCGGTGCCCCCCAGTGGCATAATCAACGCTGGCCCAGGCAACGGATACAGACCTATCGCGACCATCCCGAAGGGATTCGCTATAACCCTTCCATTGGAGTCATGAATGGAGAAAGAATAAGTGCCTCCTATAACCAGTACCACAAACCGCAAATTTCCCTGAATCACCATTGGTCCATCAGTGAGGCCACTACCCTTTCTACCGCCGCCTATGTGTCAATATCATCTGGTGGCGGACGCCGGATCGTCGGGGAAAGGAGTGACTGGCTGCAACACGACCGCGAAACAGGTCTGCCAACTGATGCTACCAAATTAACCCCCGATGGCTTACTGGATTTTGATGCTGTCATGGAAGAAAATGCACTTTCAGAAACCGGGTCCAAAGCAATTAAAGCCATGGCAGTAAACAGCCATGACTGGTATGGTGTTCTTTCTACGCTACAGCACGAGTATGAGAATTACACCTTTACCGGAGGCCTGGATCTTCGTTATTATAAAGGATATCACTACCAGGAAGTTACCAATTTGCTCGGAGGCAGTCACTTTGAAGATTTTAGCGATATTAACCGCGATCCTTCCACCAGATTGAAAGAAGGTGATAAAATCAACTATCATAACCTGGGTGAGGTCATGTGGGGGGGCTTGTTTGCTCAGGCTGAATATACCACCGACCAGTACTCTGCTTTCCTTTCTACCACAGGGTCTGCAACCAATTACCGGCGTACCGACTATTTTGAATATGCTGACGATGATCCGACGCAACAGACGGATTGGGTTGACTTTTTTGCCTGGAGCCTGAAAGGCGGTTCCAATTATAATATCACCGACAACCATAACGTCTTTGCCAATCTGGGTTACTTTACCCGGGCACCTTTCTTCCGCTGGGCCTTCGTCGGGCATACAAATATCATCAACGAGGATGTAAGGCATGAAAGAGTATTTTCCTCAGAAGTTGGGTATGGATTACGAACCCCACTGGTCGCAGCCAATGTAATCCTGTATCGCACAGAATGGCTGGATAAGGCTTTGGTGAGAAACCTCGGGCAGGGTGTGATTGCAAACATCACAGGCCTTGATGCACTGCACCAGGGTATCGAAATAGATGGTACTCTTCGTCCCACAGACAAGATGGAAGTGCGTGCCATGTTCTCTTATGGTGATTGGACCTGGCAAGATGACCTTACCGCCGAAATCTTTGATGAAAACCAGGTGTTCATCGACAGCATTGAAGTGTATGCCGGTGGCCTTAAAGTTGGCAACAGCGCACAAACCACTGCATCCATTGGCCTGAGCTACGAAATACTCGACGGTCTTAGAGTGGGTTTTGATGCAAACCATTTCGACCGCCTCTTTGCCGATTTTAACGTAGAAGACCGTGGCGACACAGATACACGTGGCACCGACTCCTGGCAAATGCCTTCTTACCAAATTGTAGACCTGAATATGCGGTATCGTTTCGAAATTGCAGGAATGGATGCAAGCTTTATCTTCAACGTCAACAATGTGTTTGATACTGAGGCCATCAGGGATGCCACAGACGGCCGATCATTCAATTATGATACAGCCCTGGTCTACTATGGCTGGGGACGGTCTTGGACCACAACCTTAAGGGTCAGATTTTAACGGGATGATTTACGAACTTTAACTACATCAAACTATGAAGTATATAAACAAAATAAGCCTCCTGCTAGCCTTAACGGCAGTTTTTGTGTTGCAGGCATGTGACCCCAACGAAGACTTGTATGAAAAAATGGACGCAGACATACCGCCTCATAGCGAAAACATTACATACACGTTAACTGCCAGCGACTATAACAGCATCGGAGGAGTGGTCGCAGATCATAATGCATTCAACGACACCATGCCTGCCATGGATTTTATTCCTGACATCCTGTCTGGTCGTTACGTTACACTAAGCCATGGAAGTGCTGCTAATGTTACTTTTAATCATCTGCTGCTACATCCGGAATGGTGGGATGCAGGGTTCGGGTATGAGCTTACCGAACAGGATTATGCGTTTCTCGGTATTGATGGTGCCTTCACGCCAGATAATCCGGCACACCAGCATGTTCCTGATTTCCTTGACAGGGAATACCCTGAGGCTGAAGAAGAGGATCAGGTGCAGATCATTTACAATTATGAGCTGGATGGGGATATTGTTAAAAACGAGGATACTTATGAACTCACAGAAGGTGAATGGATTCTATTGGAAACCAGAGAGGATGTGCCTTACATTGGCTACGAAATGGTTTCTGAAGATTACGACCAGTTCGGAGGAAGCATAGCCGACTTTAACAACTTCACGGAAGAAAGCCCTCCTGAGGTGTATATTCCTGTCTTTTTGCGCAATAAATTCCCCATGGCCTTGCCGGATGCCGAAAAAGTGATTAAATACCGCTACTTTGATGGCAGCCAGACGGAAAACAAGATCGACAAGTTTATCTATGATGGCGTGAGCTGGGAGATGATATCAACCATAGAAGAAAGGACCGAACAGTACATTTTCGGAGATGAAGGCTGGGCTTTCGATCCAACGGTCAGCTTTAAACTGGTTCGCGATGACTATCAGTACCTTGTAGATATCGACCCCATCGGTCAGCAGGAGTTTCAGTATGATGACTTTGCTTACTATTACGGAGCCAGTGCTTTTTACCAGAATTTTGACATAAGGATTATCGGACGCCGGCTGGATAAGCTGGAAAGTGGTGAATATGCAGACCCTGAACTGGGAGAGATTTATGAGAACGAAGGAGCAGATGCCGTGATGGATGAGATGGTCAGGCGCATCAAAGAGGAAGGGATCATCGAATTGCTGCAGCATAAATACCCGGATGCCCAACCGCAGATAGGCGGGCTGGATGTGCACTTCTTCGTCCGCTATGAAACCTTCGCCGACAACTGGGTGCGCCGCTTCCCGGAAGCAGAATACATCTGCACAGAACCCGGAGATCCACCGCAGTTTGAGCTGATAAACTACATTGATAATATCGAATAACTTGTTTACCATTACCCTTTTTCAGAGGAGGAGCTTCCAGAAGGGAGCCCCTCCTTTTTCCTTTGTCTATGTCAACAGCAACAGCAGTGAACCAATAATCCATCTATTTTGTTAAATTTGCGACATTGTTCTTTTAATCGCAGGGTGCTGGGTGTAAGGAGTAAGGAGTAAGAAGCAGGCAGTAAATAGAAAGTAAGTGGAAAACCTTACGGTTGGCAAGAAAGCCAATAGCCAACAGCAGTCCTGTTAAAAAACATAAACATCAGATAACCAATAAGTTGAAAAAACATAAACACATGAAACCTCCATGCCAAAGAATTGACACACAGGGGAATGATTATTGATCGCTGGCAGCGGAACGCCCTGAAAGGGCAATTCAGTTCAGCCCAGTGGCAACGCCCTGGGTAAACAGGATACAACCCCCACCAGCGCCCTGAAG
>SLEW01000022.1 GCA_007124575.1 Bacteroidales bacterium
TACTGAAAGCCCATGGACAGGATCCCGTCAGAGATTTTGATTTCCCTTATGAAGACGAAGTATCCGGCTTTTTAAACGGGAATGAACATGAATAAGGTATTGCTGTTTTAATGAAAGTTAATGCTTCGCAGCGCGGATTTACCCGGCAGCGTTAAATATTGAAATTACTATGGTTGTTGTGGATCCCCGGAAAATTTTTCCAGAAACCTGCAGCGTAAATCCGGGCTGGCCGAAGGTTATCCGTGTCATCCGTGTTCATTCAGGTTAAGTTGCTGAAATTCCATAAACTTGCAAAGTACGACTCAAAATAAAAAACAACCACAGCATCCCAATAATATGCATATTAGCACATTAATACTTTAACACATAAATATGATAAGAAAGGTACTATTCACAGCCCTCCTGATCTGCTTCGGCATGTATTTGCCTGTTTCGGCGGATGTTCCCAACGGTGATTTTGAAAGCTGGCCGCCCGGCAATAATGGGAACCCGGAGTTCTGGGACTCTCCCAATGAGCTTACCGGGGGCTTTCCATTTTTTGAGATCACCGTGGAGCAAACAACAGACAGTTATTCCGGCGATTATGCCGCGCGGCTTACAACCAAAGAGATAGCGGGCGAAACCATTCCGGGTATATTGTCACTCGGGGAACTCGATATAAACATCGTAAACCCGGAGCAAACGGAGTTTATCGGGGTGCCTTTTGAAAATCGTCCCGCCGGGTTAACCGGATATTACAAATACAGCAGTCCGGCTGCAGATGCCGGCGGCATTGGCATACTCCTTACCCGTTACGATCAGCAGAAAAACAAAAAGGACACTATAGCATTTGCACTAACCGATTTGCAGGAGAATAATGGTGAGTTTGAGTCTTTTTCCCTGTCTCTTCAGTATCTCAGCTATCACCAGCCCGACTCGATGAACATCATCATTTTATCTTCCGCTTCGCCTCAACCCACCGTGAACAGCCAGCTGACCGTTGATGCCCTCACGCTGGAATACGTGGATCCGCCTCATGTGGATCTGGGCGGCGACGTAGATCTGTGCCTGGGAGAAAGTCATACTTTCGATGTTGGATTTAATGAAGGCTATTCATATCTGTGGAAAAACCTGGAGACCGGCGATGTGCTCTCCGACGACCATATCCTGACGGTATATGAGGCCGGGATATATCAGGCCATTGTACAGAATGAATTTGGACTTCCCGGCTTTGATACGGTCCAGGTCTTCATGCATGAAACGCCCGCTGTTTTTGCCCTGGAAGCAGAAGGTGTATTCTGTGCAGAAACACCGGATATTGATTTTATACTGGGTTCATCAGAGCCTGAAGTATATTATTCTCTCTGGAAAGAGGATACACAGGTATCGGATGCTCTCGAGGGAACAGGTGATGCGCTGGTGTTCGGCTCATATTATCAGGAAGGCCTGTATTTTGTCCTCGCTGAAGATCCTGACCTGTCCTGCTCTTCCCATACCGATACGCTGGATATAAGTTTTGTGCCTACTCCAGCAATATATAGTGTAACGGGAGGAGGTGCGTTCGATCCTGATGAGGGAGGCGCTGAGGTGGGGCTTTCCGGGAGCCAGGAGGACGTCACCTATTATCTTTACCGTGATGATGAAGAGGTGGTAATGGAAAAAGCCGGAACAGGAGAGCCGCTCACTTTTGGGTTTCAAGCGGAGGGAGTATACTCTGTTGAAGCGGTCAGCACTTTAGCCTTTTGCCCCATGATGATGGAAGGAGAAGCAGAGGTTAATCCTGTAACCTTTGTAGCTGATTTTGAGGATGAAAGTTTTTTCCTGTATCCCAATCCTGCTTCCACTCATGTTTCCGTTGCAGGTCTTTCGGGTACGGCTGTCATCCGGGTGATTTTAATGAATGAAACCGGCCAGCTTATAAGGTCTTACAATGTGGATAATGAATCAAATGCCCTGGCACTTGATCTCACTGGCACGCCGGCAGGGGTCTATCTGGTTATCCTGGAGCTGACAGACGGTCGTCGCAGAATGGATAAATTGATCCTTGTTCCCTAAAAAATAAACAAAGGTCCGTTTTTACTGCTGGCTTAGCCACTGCGGCAGCACTTCTTCTTTCCATTCTTCTTTTTCCCCGCGGATTTGTTCCATATCCAGGCCGATATATTCCTGGGCTTTTTCTTTTGTGGAGATATCGGGCATGTCGATAGGATAGGGGATATCATATTTGCGGAATATTGCTGTCAGTTCGATACTGGCTTCCTGTGCTTTTTGTATGGCGGTGGCCAGTGTCCGGAGTGCTTCAGAGGGGCTGTGGAAGCCCATGGAGTTGGCGGCTGCTACCCAGTCCCATCGCCATTGCGCATGCCGGATCAGCTGCAGGATGTGCTCCATTTCTTCTTCTGTAGCGCCGGCATCCCAGGCGTGTTTCGCCTCGATGTGTACCCTGGCGAGGTTTCTCTCTGTGATACCCCGAAGTTCCGACACCCTTCCCTGTTGTTCATAAACCCTGTCTATAATGGCTTGTTCGTCTTCGCGATGGCATACCATACATGATGTATCAACCTTATCCAGCGGGCTGACAAGATGGTGGTCGGTAAATTTGATGCCACCCTCACGTTTGTAGGGCATGTGGCAATCTGCACATGCCACCCCGCGTTGGGCATGAATGCCTGTTTTATACAATTCGTAATCGGGATGCTGTGCTTTAAGCATCGGCGCGCGACTAAGGGCATGCACCCAGTCAGTATGATCTACGTTGTCTTTGTAATATTCCATCTCATCGGCGGAGAACCCTTCATCCCACGGAAAGATGAGGTAGTTGTCCTCGCCGAAATAGTACTCCACGTGGCACTGGGCGCATACGAGCGAGCGCATCTCCTGCCGTGTGGCATTGTTGATGTCGACACCTCGGCGCGCAAAGGCTTCCGTGAGTGCCGGGCGGGTGATGCGCAGGTTCATGGTCTCCGGGTCATGGCAGTCCTGGCATCCGATGGGGTTTTGGATGTTTGGGCCCATTTCGGCCCAGGTCTGGGAGTAAAACTCCGACACGCCGATCTCATTCATCATCCTGGGCACATCGGTGCTTTTGCAGGTCCAGCAAGTCGCTGGCTGAGGAATACCTGTCCGGAGGGTGTTCTGCACATCCGTGACAGAGTAGTAGTGCCCTCTGCCCTGGTTATAATCTCTGGAAAAGGCATAACCTGCCCACATGACAACCATTTCGGGGTATTTTTCGAGATAGTCGATCATGACAGAGCCATAATATTTGCTTTCAAACGTAGTATCCAGGGTTTGCAGATAGGATTCATACTGCCGTGGGAAGTTTTCGCCCCAGACGGCGTTGTCTGGTTCCCATTCGGGGATGGGGCTGACCATCTGAAAGTAGAGTTGGGCCTCGCTGCGCCTTTCTACGATGGAAGCCGCAAACAGACCAATAATGAATACGATCACCACGGTCGCAAAAAACAGCACCCAATTTAACCACGGTTTGTCTTTGGTAATCTCCTGTATGCTTTTCATAGGTTATTAATTTGTTGGTATTATTGAAAGACGAAATGACAATAGGACAAAAGGACAAAAGGACAAAAAGTTGAAATCTCAGTAGCACCTAATCACGCATTCCGGGGTATTCCACTGCCCGTACACTGCCTCTGGTGTCGCGTCCGGTAAGGTCATCCAGCCACGCCGGTATTACCGAGGGCAGTCTTTCCACCAGGGAGTGTGGCGAAGCCGACAAGCTTCTTACGCTGCCATGGGGTGTTTCCGCGTGGCAATCCCAGCACAATTTACCTTCCCCTTCTGCTGCCGATTTCGCTGTAACCTCTACAATCTGCACCATGTCCACCATGTCGATGTGGCAGCTGATGCAGTTCTCCTGGACGACCCTTCTGCCGCGGTCTTTGATGCGGATCACCTGGGGTTCCCAGCGAAAGGTGAACCAGGTGGCGTGTGCCAGGCCATCCGTAGCTTTCACATAATACTTACTGAAAAAATTGTCTTGTGGAACGTGGCATTCTGCACAGGTGGCTTCCTGCGCGTGGCTGCTCTTATCCCAGGAAGCAAAATAGGGATACATGACATGGCAGTTGATGCAGGTTTCCGGCTCATCCGAGATATATGAGCTGGCGTTGGACACATGGAACACAAAAACCAGGATTCCCACGAAAATGCCGCTCAATATGATGACGGTAAAACGCCACTGTTTAGGTGGTAAGATAAAGTAATACAGTTGCTTAAGCTTGTTCATGCGGCTTGGTTTTGGCCTTATTCTGGACAATTCGTACTTAAATGTACAAACTAAATGGCGAACAAACAAAAATGATGGAGAATTTCTTCTTTAATTGCAGAAATTGTTATTTGGACTTAATCCAAACACGAAACTCGCTGTTTGGTCGATAAACAGCAGAAGAACACACATGGATCCATATAGAATGGTTGTTATTCTCTGAAAATGACAAGTTTATCTGCCTGGTAGGCTTTTTCCCCCTCCTCGTTGGTGATGACCACCCGGTAGACATATACGCCATTGCCCAGCAGCCGTCCGTCATCAGCCCGGCCATCCCATGTAACCGGGGTTGTTTGGAAGCCCGGAGAGAAAAGTTCTTCCTCCAGTCTTTTGACCAGCCGGCCTTGTATGTCAAAAATCTCAATGTCCATGTGCAGGCGGTTGAAGGACTGGTTATGTTTGATCACAAAGGCGGTTTGATCTGCAAAGGGATTGGGGTAGTTGATCAGGTCTTTCAGCAAAAAGCGGCCACTGTGGGTTACGATAAAGTCAATGCTTTCGCTGGATGGATTGTTGTGCGTGTCCCAGGCGCGCAGGGTCAGTGTATGGGCTCCTTCTTCCAGGTTGCGCAAAGGGTAGGCGACCCGCCCACGCTGATAGGAATCCAGGTCGGCCTGGTAATGCCTTGTGAGACGTATCGGTTCGTGGGTGTTGTCGTTTAAAAAGGCCACGATGTCGTGCCCCATGCTGCCGGTCAGGTTAATGCCGCTTTTATCATACAACAAGGCAAGCAGGACCGGGTTTTCATCCGTGTGATCACCCGAAACAAATGTCGTATCATTCATGTACAGGTCAATCACCGGACCTTCGTGGTCGGGCGTGTAGTCATCCGTGCTGCCGCCAATGATGAAATCCGTGAAGGCACCCTGGCCATCGGCATAGCCGTTATCCAGGTAATAACTGATCTTACCCTGTCCGTATGGGTATGCGATATCACCGGGCACCACAAAACTGAAACGGAAAGCACCGTCTTCAATGCTGGCTTTGCCCTTATACAGCACCGAATTTCTCATAGAAAAGTCAAAAGGACTGCTGTCGCTGTTGTTGCCGAGGGTCCGAAAATCCTGTTTCTTATCGTAAATGGTGGGGTAGAGCACGCCCTGGTAATCGTGCTGGATGTTGCCGTTGCGGTCTGTTACGAATCCTTCAACCGTCACTTGCTGATAAGCGCGGATGGTGTCGGGCATGGCGGTGGTTGTTACGCGGTATGTTGGGTAAGCTGGTTTCATGCTGGGATCGCCAAGCAGGACAAAACTTCTGAGTCTCCGGTCGATTTGGTTGTTGTTAGCATGCACTGTAGCCCTTCTGAAATGGTCTCCCATCCGGATATTTTTATTGCCTTGGGAATCCATGAAACTATTGATAAAATGAGTGTTAAATGTATTATTCTTTCCAAGGAAGGAAATACGAGCTGCAGCAATATTGGCCACCACGCCTCCTTCTGGCTTGAGCAGCATGGAGACGCCGATGGATTGATCACCGGGGTCGGCCTTATCAAAAGGGGCTACTTCACATGAAGCCGCAAAGAAGATGGGCATATTGTATGAATTGTTCCACTGATCCAGGTTTGCGTGGGTTAGCACGCGCTGATCCGAAAGTCCTCTTGGTCCGCCATGCCCCTGGTAGTTGAAGAGCAGCGCCCCCTTGTTGATTTTTTCGTTAATGGCCCGGTTTACTTCGGGATACCGTTTTCCGCCGGGGAGGATCACCTGCTGATAGGCATCGAGGTATATCTTTTCGATGTTAATGTTCTCATCTGAAGCTGCAATTGCATTGGTTAGGTTTTCGGTATCCCGAACGAAATTATTATGATTACCATCATCAGCCATAAAAACCAATCGGTTGCGCCAGTCGGCATAATTCGGAATTACTCCCTGGAATTCCGGGTCTGTTGCACCAGGGGCAAGGCCAGGTACGCGCTGGTCGTAACGGATGATTTTGTCCACCAAAAGGGAAGCCTCTTCGGGTGTGTTCACCGGCAGCCTGCCTGCGCCGACATCCGGGAGTCCGTATCCTCCATCTCCCTCATGGTCAGCCAAAAAGGTCACATACTGATCCATTGTATACGTTAACCCTGAAAGATAGTAGGTCAGGGAGCGAAAGCTTTGGTAGGTGGGGATCAGGTTGGTACCATGTCCCAGGTAATCCCTGTTGTCGAAGCTGCCATCACCAAAAAGCAACAAATATCTAGGAATATCTGCAGGGCCGTTAGCCCTGTTGTAAAACATCTTCAATAAATTTCGGATGGCTGTGATATCTGGTGCTCCCGACGAGAATTCATTGTATACCTCTTGCGTGGTAACCACGCCGACCAGCAGGCCATCATTTTCCCTGCGGTATTCGGCAAGGCGTTCAGCCTCTGGTTTCAGCTTTTCAGGCGTCACGATGAGCAGGTCTTTGGCCTGCATACCGTGAAGGTTTTGGTTGGGGATGGCACCTTTGAGATTTGGGCTCAAGAAGCTGCTTTCGTCGAAAGCGATAAATTCCCTGAGCTGGTCACCAGTGCGTTTGAAAATTATGAGTTCATCCTGAACAGATATCTCAGGCCTTGTTACGTTAAACCGGTCGGTTACCTCCCAAAGGTGAAAATCTGACACGTTGGTGCTTAGGTGATAAGCGATTACATTTTCAAAATGCAGGAACTCAGTCTGGCGGAATGACATTTGTCCGCCGTTGAAGTGCAATTCACGGGTGGCATTTACAATGATGCAATCGAGCCATCCGCGCGCTCCGCTTACAGGGCTTGCATAGGTGA
>SLEW01000228.1 GCA_007124575.1 Bacteroidales bacterium
GAAATAAGAAAAAAATGATTCGCCCGGAATGTAATAGTACTGCAGCTCCCCCAGGTCTTCACGCACTTCCGTGTTGTCAGATCTGAAGGTCAGATCCTTCCAGGACGTATGAACCATTTGATGAAAAGGCGGCTCGAGGTCTTTTTCCCAGAAACACCAGGTGCGGTGGTTTTCCTTGCCGTCACCAAGCAAAAGCACCTGTTGGTTTGTAAACTCCGGGTATTTTGAAAGTTCATGCAGCAGCAAAAAGCCCGATAACCCGTCACCGATCAAAATCAAATCGTATGTGTTGTTTTGCTGCATACCGCCTTACAATTGTCTCATATATAAACATCAACATAGGACAATTGTTTAGCATTATTCTCAAAATCTTAAACACGCACTCTTACTTTCTGCTTACTGCCTACTTCTTCTGCTTACTGCTTACTGCCTACTTCTTACTTCTTACTTCCAAGCTCCCTCAACGCCACCCACGCCATCAGCCCCATCCCTGTCTCCAGGGCGCTTTCATCGATATCGAAGGTAGAGGTATGCTGGTTGGAGGTAATGCCCTGTTCCACGTTACGGATTCCCAGGCGATAAAAGCAGGTATCGAAGCGTTGGGAGTAATAAGCAAAATCTTCGGCCGTCATGGAGAGGTCAAGGTCCTCGACATTCTCCTGGCCGAGGTATTCAATGGCGTGTTCGCGGAATCGCGTCGTCAGTTTTTCTTCGTTGACCAGGAAGGGATAGCCCCTGTCGATAAACACCTCACAGTCGCCGCCCATCCCCTGGGCTACAAAGACGGCCGTTTCGCGGATGCGCAGGTGGGCCTTCTCGCGCCATTCTTCATCGAAGGTGCGGAAGGTGCCTTCCAGCTTCACCTCATCGGGGATGACGTTGGTCTGGCCGTCGCCGAAGATACGTCCGAAAGAAAGCACAGTAGGCATATAGGGTGTGGCATTGCGGCTGACGATCTGTTGCAGTGCCAGCACCACGTGGGAGGCGATCACCACCGGGTCCACGTTCAGCTGCGGCGTAGCCGCATGTCCCCCCTTCCCTTTCACGGTGATATACACCTCATCGGTGGATGCCATATACCGTCCGCTCCGCACCCCCACCTTACCCGCAGGCAAGCCGGGATATACGTGCTGGCCAAACATCGCATCCGGACGGGGGTTTTCAAGGATGCCTTCCTGGAGCATCAGGCTGGCTCCGCCGGGATAATTTTCTTCGGAAGGCTGAAAGACGAGCTTTACCGTTCCCTGAAACTGATCACGCAAGGCATGCAGTATTTTGGCAGTGCCCAGGAGGCTGGCCATATGCGCATCGTGGCCGCAGGCGTGCATCACACCCGGAATGGCAGACCTGTACTCGACACGGCTCTGCTCGTGGATGGGCAGGGCATCCATGTCGGCACGCAGGGCCACCATGGCCGAACCCGGCTCCTGGCCCTCGATACGCGCCACAATACCTGTTTCTGCAATACCTGCATCATAAGGAATACCCATCTCCCCGAGCCTGGAAGCGATAAACTCTGCAGTCTTGTGCTCCTGCATGGACAGCTCCGGAGCAGCATGAAAGTGGCGCCTGAAAAACACCACCTCCTCATAATATTCATTCGATAAAGCCTTTATTCTTTCAACCAGTTCCATTTTGCATCTTTTTATAACATATGCTAATTTACGCATTTTTGATTATCTTTGAATCACAGACAAAATATAACCGTTGCGGATTAACCCCATTTCCTATGCTACAGATCAAGCAGTTTACCTTCAACCCTTTCCAGGTGAATAACTATTTGTTGTATGATGATACGGGCGAATGCGCCATCATTGATGCAGCAACCTACGAAAAGCATGAAAAAAAGGAGTTGGCCAGCTTCATCAGCGACAACAAGTTAAAGCCTGTAGTGCAGCTTTTTACTCATTGCCATATCGACCACATGCTCGGCAGCCGTTATATTTCTAAAACATACAAACTTAAACCCCTGACCCACAAAGACAGTCTGCCATTCCTGGAAAACAGCAAGGAATATGGAAAGGTCTTTGGCTTTGATGTGGAAAAGCCGGTGCTGCCGGAGGAGTTTATTGAGGATGGCGACACGGTCACTTTTGGCAACCAGGAGTTGAAGGTGTTGCACACGCCGGGTCATGCTGCCGGCAGCCTCTGCTACTACCACGAAAAGCAACAGTTTGTGATTGTCGGCGACGTGCTGTTCCAGGGCGGCGTGGGCCGAAGCGACCTTCCCACCGGAGACCATGACCTGCTGATTAAGTCCATCCTGCAGAAACTCATGACACTGCCTCCCGAAACCACCGTGTACCCCGGCCATGGCCCCGCCACCACAATAGAAGAAGAAAAAAGCGGCAATCCCTTTCTTACCGGTGTTTATTAGGTTTTGCGTTAGAGCGTTCTGCGTGAGAGAGCGTTTAGATGTTGTATTTTGCGGCTAAACCATTGTTTTCTTCAGCATTTTATCCAGGGCAGCGATGATGTCGTCTTCATTGATTTTCATCATGCAGTCGAAATGCTTTTTGGGACATTTGTCGTATCCCAGCTTGGTACAGGGCCGGCAGGGAAGGTCTTTCACTTCGATGATCATAGAACGCTCCGGATGCCGGGGCATATAGGGCACCATCCCGAACTCCGGCACGGTATTGCCCCAGACAGATACCAGGATCTTATTATAAGCCGTGGCAATATGCATCAACCCCGTATCATGGCTGATTACAGCACGGGCATTCTTTACCATACAGGCAGACTCCTGGAGGCTCAGCTTTCCGCAGGCGTTAAACACTTTTTGACCCTTACACCCCCGCACCACGGCATCTCCGTTTGCTTCATCGTTCCTGTCGCCCAGTAGGATAACAGGTAAAGGCAGTTTTTCGCAGATAGCCGTAATTTTTTCATTGGGAAGGCGCTTGGTAGCATGCTTTCCGCCGATGGCAAAGGCAATAAATGCTTCAAAACCCCCCGGGATTACCTTCGGAACCCCGGTAATCTCCTCATCAGAAAAGAAATCCAGCCCCTGGTGATCGTTTTCCACACCGAGGGCCCTGGCAGCCTCAAAATAGCGTTCTACAATATGTTTTTCGGGCAGTTTGTTGATCTTAAATGCGGTGAGCATCCACTTCTCCGGGTTAAGCTTATGAAAGCTTTCGGATGGCCTGCCTATCCGCCACTTCAGGATAGCACTCCTGATGTTATGATGCAAGTCAATAATGTAATCAAAATTTTCTTTCCGAAGTTGAGATGCAAGACGCCAAAGGCTTTTATCCAGCAAGTGCAGCTTGTCCACGTTGGGGTTTCCTGCTAAAACACCGGCAAAGACCTTCTTGGTAACCACGTGAACCTCCGCGTTGGTATCTTCTATCTTTTTAAGACAACGAAGCACGGGTGTGGTCAGCACAATGTCTCCGATCGAGCTGAAACGGATAACCAAAACCTTGATATGTTTTCTGGCTGACATTATGTTTGTTTTTTCTTTTTTTGACTCGTGAGACGTGTGGTCTCATCTACAGTGACTGAAAATCAACTGATATCGGCTTGTCATGCACAAAATCGTATAACGTAAGCCTGCGCATCTCGTAGAATCCGCGCCAATAGTTTCGCAGCGCCGACAGGTATCGCTGTTTCGCCCGCTCTCTTTCTTCCAGTGCCAGGTTTAATTCAATGATGTCGATCCGGCCGATCAAAAAACGCTGCCTTGTAACTTCATACCTTTTATCGGCAATTTCATCTGCCCGGCGTGCCACTTCAAGCTGGTTTTCCTGCATATTGAACTCCATGACACGCAGCATCACCTCCTGTTCAAAATCGACAACGGCCTGGTTTACTGTGGCATTTACCAGCTCCCTGTTGGATTCGGCCATGTGCACCCTGCCCTTTGCCACCCCCCAGTCGAGGATCGGTATCTGTATGCCTATGGTCAGCTGCTGCTGATCCATCGGATGCCGGTAAGCATCGCCAAACTCTTCAGCGCTCTGAGTTAAACCGTATACGGCAAACAGGTTGGCATTAATGCGATTATCCGCTCTGGCCTGATCCACCTCACTTTCCGCCTCCATCACCCTGCGCTCCTGGGCAAGGATGTCTGCCCTGTTGTTTTTGGCTTCTGTCATGGCCGCTGCAACATCAATGGTAAGATGGTGCGGCTCCTGGGGCTCGAGAAGCTCCAGGGCCTGCAGATCATCTAAGCCCAGGAAGGAGCGAAAACGGAAGAGAGCCCCTTCATAATCGATGATGCTCTGTTCCAGGTTGGCCTCCGCATTCAGCACATTCAACTCCATCTGCAGAAGCTCATTCTCGGCAATGCGGCCCAGCTCATACCTTCCCCGGGCAATCTGATAGAGCGTATCATTGCTCTCCAGGGTATGCTCATTGATCTCTTTGTTTATCTGTGCCAGGAGCAGGTCGAAAAACATGTTCGTGGCCCGTATGGAGATGTCTTCAAGGCTCTCCTTGTATTCCCTCCGGGCCTCCTCGTAGCGGACAGGCTCTATCTCACGCTCCCACTTATGTGGGTTATAGGAAAAGATGGGTTGCCGGTAGCCGATATTGATGGGGGTCGCCAGGTAGGAAACCTCGGTGTCATCGTCGCGTATCAGGTCGATACGCTCCAGTCCGGACCGCACAAACAGTTCACCACCGGTGCGGCCTATGGTTTGGTTGAGCGACAGGCTGGCCGATGAGGTGGCGAGGCTGCGGCGGATGAAGATGTCGCTGCCATCGGGCAGCGTAACGGGTGAGATGGTGCGGTTAAGGTTGGGGATGGTGGCATCCATGCGCAGGTGGGGAAGATAGCTGGCCCGGTAGGTACGGTGGCGCCAGTAGCTGCCACGGTAGCGGTGCCTGGCCATCATGGCATTTGGCGACTGCTGACGGGCGATCTCCACAACCTCCTCCAGGGTCAGATACCTTGTTCCGGCGGCCTCAGAGGGTTGCGCAAAACCCACGATCATCAGCAAAATCAATATGATGACACTACGCATGCTTTTCATGATAAATAACAGCATCCAACCTTCACAAAGGTAAACCATTTTTTTTCAAAAAATACCTACCTTCGTGCAAGCAACGCCTTGTGATATGATAACTCCCGATACCATTGAAAAGATCATGGACGCAGCCCGCATCGAAGATGTTGTGGGTGAGTTCGTTACCCTCAAAAAAAGGGGAGTTAACCTTATTGGGCTTTGCCCTTTCCATAACGAGAAGACCCCTTCTTTTAACGTTTCACCGCCCAAAGGCATATTTAAGTGCTTCGGGTGCGGCAAGGGAGGCAATGCGGTGAACTTCCTTATGGAACATGAGCACTTCAGCTACCCGGAAGCCCTGAAGTACCTGGCGCAGAAGTATAGTATTGAAATAGAGGAGGAAAAGCCCAGTCCGGAGCAGCAGGAGGCCATGGATGAGAAGGAGAGCCTCTTTAACCTGACATCCTTCGCTCAGCAATTCTTTGAAAAGCAGCTCCACGAAAGCGAAGAGGGCAAGTCGGTGGGGATGACATATCTTAAAGAAAGAGGTTTCTCGCTGGAGGTGATCAAGAAGTTTGGCGTGGGGTATTGCCCCAACGCCTGGGATGCCTTCTCAAAGGAAGCGCTGAAGCAGGGATATAAAAAGGACTACCTGCTGAAAACGAGCCTCAGCAAATCCAAAGACCATGTGTTATATGACACCTTCCGCGGCAGGGTGATCTTTCCCATACATAACCTGTCGGGCAGGGTGCTGGGCTTTGGCGGTCGCATCATGACCTCCGACAAGAAGCGGCCCAAGTACATCAACTCGGCGGAGAGTGAGATATATCATAAGAGCAAGGCCCTTTACGGCATTTTCTTTGCCAAGAGCCCGATGGCATCCCATGATAACTGTTACCTTGTGGAAGGTTACACCGATGTGATCTCCCTCTACCAGGCAGGCATACAAAACGTTATCGCCGCCTCGGGTACCGCCCTGACTCCGGAGCAGGTCAAACTCATCAGGCGTTACACCACCAACGTCACCCTGCTGTATGATGGCGACCCTGCGGGTGTCAAAGCGGCATTCCGCAGTACAGATATTATCCTGGAAGAAGGGCTTAACGTGAGGATTGTACTTTTCCCTGAAGGGGAGGATCCTGACTCGTATGCCCGCAAAAAACGGCCGGCGGAGGTGAAAGCCTTTGTAGAGGACGAAGCCACGGACTTCATCTCCTTCAAGACCAGGCTCCTGATGAAGGAGACCCGGGACGATCCCATCAAAAAGGCCCGGCTGATCAAAGAGATCGCCAGCACCATCGCGCTGATCCCCGAGCCTATCGCCCGCACGATCTATGTGCAGAAGTGCAGCACCATGATGGATGTGGAGGAAAAGCTGCTCGTTGCCGAAGTTAACAGGCTGCGCCGCCAGAAGTTTTTCAGCGACAGGAAAAAGGAAGGCAGGCAGGAGCAGGAAGCGCCTCCCTCCCCTGCGGAGACGCCTGATTCACAGCCTCCCATCGGGGGCATGGACAGCAACGACTCGCAGGAGAAGGAGTTGATCCGCCTGCTTTTGAACTATGCCAATCATGAGATGACCTTTGAGGTAGAGAATGAGGATGGCAGGATGGAGGAGATGCAGATGAAGGTGGTGGAGTTCATCGTGGATGACATCCGCTCGGACCAGCTGGTCTTTGACAACGGCCAGTGCCAGCAGATCTTTGATGCGTTTGCCGGCCAGTGGGCTGAAAAAGAGCTTCCCGGCAACAGCTTTTTCACCGACCATGATGACGCCGGGATCCGCCAGCTTGCCATCGACCTGATGACCAGCCCTTACACGCTAAGCAAAAACTGGGAGCACCGGCACCGCATTTATATCCTTGGCGAGGAGGAAGACCTGAAGCCCCGGGTTTTACATGCGGTATATGCTTTCAAGCTGAAGAAGCTGGAGAAGATGATCAAGGCCAACCAGGAAAAGATCCAGGAGCTTAGCCGGCAGGGTGCTGCCGGTGAGGAGGAGCTGCTGACCTTGCTGGA
>SLEW01000247.1 GCA_007124575.1 Bacteroidales bacterium
CGTGTCTGGCTTGTTCCAGGTAATCGATGCTTTTGGATGCATCACCTAGCTCGTGGGCCAGAAGTCCGGCATCTCTGTAAACCTGGCCTGGCGCCCGCTGATCATCATCATGGTAAGCCATGATAAGTTCATCATAGAGGTATAGAGCCTGTTGTTTGTCACCGGCCTCGTGGGCTACCTCAGCGTCCTTTGCGAGGTCATCCATGGGACGCAATAAGGAACAGGCGGAAAAAATCAGAATGGAAAGCGCTGTAATAAAATGAATATTTCTCATGAGGGCAAAAATACAGATAATTTGCTCAACATCGTGGCCACTATGGCGCTTTTAGATAAAGGAAGGCCATTATTCTACCATTTACGGAAAAACTTCAGCTCAACCCATGTCCTTAAGTGAATAGCCAAGCCTGAGCAGTTTTTCCGGTGTCAGCAGGTCTTCCAGTTTTTTGGCATCCATAAGTCTGAGTTTATCATTTGCCTCCAATATGCTGCAATGTCTTTCTGTCATAAAAGAGGCCAGCTTTTCTGCATTCCTGTATCCGAGATAAGGTATCAGGACTGTTGTGATGCCCGGGCTGTGCAGCACTTTCTCCATCGACACGGAATTTCGCACGCTCAAGCCTTCAAAGAGCATATCCTTCATGGTGCGTCCGGCGGAAATCAGCATCTTTATGCTATCCAGCATGGCATGGCCGATGGTTGGAGTATAGGCGTTCAGGTCGAGGCACGCCTGCCCGCACAGTGAGGTTATAAGCACGTCGTTACTATATACCTTATGTGCTATGCTTACGACAAATTCAGGGATTACAGGATTCACCTTGCCCGGCATCATGCTGCTTCCAGGCTGTCTTTTAGGGATACTTATATCGGGCTGTCCCGCTATGTCGGATGCCAGAAGCCGCATATCAGACGCCATCTTTTCCATGTTGACAGCGTGGGCTTTAAGTATCCCGTGTATTTCCACGAGGGCATCCAGGTTTTGCGTGGCGTCGGTGTGGTTTTCACTACGTGTTACAGGCAGGCTGGTGAGCTGCTGCAGATGGTATAGCACCTCCATGACAAAATAGCGCGGGATAGCCAGCCCGCTGCCTGTCGCACCTCCGCCCAGGTTCACTACTTTTATACGTTCAAAGCATCTGGACACGCGCCACCAGTCGCGCGCCAATGCTTCATTATAGGCACTGAAGAGCATTCCGTAGGAAGAAGGCAGGGCCTGCTGCATCTGGGTATAAGCATTACGCATGCTGTTGCGATGCTTCTTCTCCAGTTCTTCAACCCGGGCGCGCAACTGATTAATCACCTCTTCGAGCACCTGCAACTGCTGCATAACGGCTAGCTTCAAGGCGGTGGGAACGACATCGTTGGTGCTTTGAAAAAGGTTTGCATGACGATAGGGGTCAACAACGTCATAACGCCCCGGATCATATCCCATCTTATTCAGCGCAACATTACTGAGGATCTCATTCATGTTCATGTTTATGGAAGTGCCCGCACCACCCTGGATGGCAGGCACAATAAAATGCTCATGATATTTGCCGGCTGCCACTTCTGATGCGGCTTCTTCAAGGCGATCAAAAACCTCCATGTTTTCCATCCCGGCAGGCAAATGATCAGCAGGAAACCTCTGTTCAGCAGCTTTTTTAAATGCCCTGATACAACGGTAAACCGCTTGCTTGGTCAAGCCCATGGCACGATACCACTCAGCATGAACACCATCTTCACCAGGAAAGTTATGCGCAGACCGCAAGGCATGAATGCCATATAAGGCGTCATCGGGCAGGGATAAACTCCCAAGAAAATCTGACTCTTCTCTCATAATGATGTAATTTGGTGATTAAATATACAAGAAATCCGCTTTACTATTTTTATATTTTTGCCTGTAATGACAATTGGAGCACTTTGATATTTTCCCAAAACAGTAAACCTTTTTATGAATCCATTGTTTCTTTAAACAAATAAAAGATTTGCTACTAATAAACCAAGAAATTGTTCTATGGAAAATTTTTACATTTATCTCATTCCTGTAATTGGCGTTATCGCCATCCTGTTCGCTTTTTCGCGGGTGTACTGGATAAAAAGGCAACCCAGGGGAAACGAAAAGATGCAGCGTATTGCCGGATATATTGCCGACGGTGCGATGGCTTTTATTAAGGCAGAATATAAGATTTTGTCCATATTTGTATTGTCCATCGCCATTCTCCTGGCGCTTACCACTGGCACAGAAACCTCCCATCCACTTGTTGCACTTTCTTTTATAGTCGGCGCACTGAGCAGTGGCCTGGCCGGATTCATCGGCTTGCGGATAGCCACCAAAGCCAATGTACGTACAACCCATGCAGCCCGCACAGGCCTGAACCCTGCCTTGCGCATTGCTTTTGCCGGCGGGAGTGTGATGGGGCTCTCGGTAGTAGGACTGGGCATTTTAGGACTTAGCCTCTTGTTTATCATTTATGCTCATCTTTTTGGTGTTGAAAGTGTAGCCAGCGTCGACAGGGTACTTACTATTGTCACGGGATATTCATTCGGTGCCTCTTCTATTGCACTCTTTGCCCGTGTAGGTGGTGGTATTTTTACCAAGGCTGCCGATGTGGGCGCTGACCTTGTGGGTAAGATAGAATCGGGTATCCCGGAAGATCATCCGCTGAACCCCGCTACTGTCGCCGATAACGTAGGTGACAATGTCGGTGATGTGGCAGGTATGGGAGCCGACCTTTTTGAATCTTATGTGGGTAGTATGATAGCAGCCATGGTATTGGGAGCTTCCTTCATGGCAGCAACCTATACAGATCCCTTTGGAGGTCTCTCGCCCATTGTTCTGCCTCTGTTTCTGGCGGGAGCAGGCATCATAGCATCCATCATTGGGACCTATTTTGTGCGCGTGAAAGAGGGCGGAAACCCGCAAAATGCCCTTAATGCCGGGCAGCTTATTTCCTCGGTGATCATGGTAGCATTCTCCTACCTTCTGATCACCAACATCCTCCCGGCAACCCTCACCTATACAGATTTGCTTTATGACGGCGTGGAGAGAACCATTACAGCGAATAACATATTCATTTCCACGGTTGTCGGACTCGCCGCCGGCCTTGTCATTGGCTATTCAACGGAATTCTTCACAGGAACCAACTATTTGCCGGTAAAGATCATCGCACGTCAGTCAACATCAGGAACTGCCACGAACATAATCTCGGGACTGGGCATCGGCATGTTGTCCACGATCATTCCCATTCTCACCATTGCCATTGCCATCATGGTGGTATTTCACCTTGGAGGTCTATACGGTATCGCCATTGCCGCAGTGGGAATGTTGTCAAATCTTGGGATGCAGCTATCGGTAGATGCTTATGGTCCGGTTTCAGATAACGCGGGTGGTATAGCCGAGATGTCGGAGCTGGAACCTGAAGTACGCGAAATAACCGACAGGCTGGATGCTGTAGGTAACACCACGGCAGCAATTGGAAAAGGCTTCGCCATAGGCTCAGCTGCCCTTACCGCACTTGCCCTTTTTGGTGCATATATGACTGCCGCAAGCATTACACGGATCGACGTATCACAACCTTTTGTGATCGCATCCGTGTTTATAGGTGCTTTGCTGCCGTATGTGTTCTCAGCACTTACCATCAAGGCTGTCAGTGATGCAGCACAATCTATGATCGAAGAGGTCAGGGATCAGTTCTCGCGCATAGAACCCCTTAAAAAGGCTCTTCAGGTGCTTAAAAATAATGTGGATAAGCCGAAAAAAGAATGGAGCCAGGAAGACCATAATACCCTGGATGCTGCCGAAGGGACCCCGGATTACGGCAGATGTGTCACCATATCCACTCGCGCAGCCCTTCGTCATATGGTTCTGCCAGGTGTGATTGCAGTAGCTGTGCCTGTACTTACAGGCATTTTCCTTGGTGCAGAAGCACTGGGCGGTCTGTTGGCTGGTGTTACCGTATCGGGCGTACTGCTTGCCATCCTGCAGTCTAATGCCGGCGGCTCATGGGATAATGCCAAAAAACTGATCGAGAAAGGTATCACACACAACGGTAAAGAATATGGAAAAGGATCAGAGGCCCACAATGCTTCCATCGTGGGCGATACCGTGGGAGACCCGCTGAAAGACACCAGCGGACCATCCCTTAACATCCTGCTGAAACTGGTAGCCATTGTAGCCCTTGTCCTGGCAGGCGCCATATTCTGATGCAATAATTTTTGAGGTTTGGTTTCAGCAGAAACAGGGCTGGATCTCTCAGGCCTTTAATAATTATGTTTTACCTTTATGGCATGTTTCACACACTGTCTCTGGCTCCCTTCAGGGGGATCACCAATAAATATTACCGCCAGGCGCTGCATAAGCACATCGGAGGCTACGACACGTATTATGCACCTTTCATAACCGGTTGTGGCCATCAGCAAATCCATCCTTCCAAACTGAATGACCTGCTGCCGTATGATGAGGTTCAGGCGCTCACTGTGCCCCAGATTTTAAGCAACGACGCCCGGGAGATCATCGCCCTTGCCCAGGCCGTCAGCAATGCGGAGTACAAAAAGCTTAACTGGAACCTGGGTTGTCCCTTTCGCCGCATTACCCATAAAAAAAGAGGCAGTGGCCTCCTCCCCTTTCCCGGCACCATAAAGAAGATTCTCAACGACCTTTTTCAGGATGAGGTCTTTGCCTCCGGCGAGATCAGGCTGTCGGTAAAGACTCGCACCGGTTATGACAGCCCTGATGAGGTCAACGAGGTTGTGAAAGTATTTAATGCATTTCCTTTGGATGAGATCATCCTGCATCCCCGCACGGGTGTGCAGCTATACAGTGGCCGGGCCGCCCCGGAAAGATATGCTGCTGTTAAGAAAGATTGCAGGCATCCGCTCACCTATAATGGAGATATTGTGACCCGCCAGGCCTTTCTGGAGCTGCAGGAAATGATTCCCGGACAACGTGCATGGATGCTCGGCAGAGGTGCACTGATAAATCCTTTTCTGGCTCATGAATTAAGGGGCGTGCACATACCGGAAAAAGAAAAACGACATATGCTTGCTGCCTTCCATCAAAGCCTGTGGGAGCATGCACAGGAAAATATCCCCGGCGAACACCGGCAAACAGGTTGGATGAAAGCCATCTGGCACTATATGTCAGGGATGTTTGCTGACAGCGAAAACGTTTTTTCAGGGATCAAAAAATCATATAACAAAGAACATTTTATGGCTGCAGTGAACCAGGCTTTTCAACAGCCGTTTGCTTCGGATGAAGAAATATCCATTCATTTTCAGCGTCTCACCCGGTAGTATTAATTTGCTAATGCATTTATATATTTTGCCAATAGCCAATAGCTAAAAGCCAATAGCCAATAACTAAAAGCCAATAGCCAAAAGCTAAAAGCCAATAGGAAAAACGCATCGGAGTTTGTTCATGTGAAAAAAATCCCCTTATTTTACACTCCAATCCAAAACAACGAACCACTCCATGTCTAAACCCGTCAGGCGTCCCAGGCTCTTTGAAGCACTGATCCCAGTGATCTTTCTCACCGCCCTGATATCCATTAATGTATTTATTTTTGGTGACGATGCCCTCGCGGGTTCAAACCAGATGGTGCTGATCCTCTCGGCTGCGGTAGCAGCCATTGTCGCCATTCACACCGGTCATCGCTGGGAGACTTTGCACAAGGGCATAGTAAAGGCCATTGGGTCGGCCATGTCGGCCATCCTGATCTTGTTTTTAATTGGTTCTTTGGCTGGCACCTGGCTGCTCAGCGGCATTGTACCCTCCATGATCTACTATGGATTACAGATCCTGAACCCGACGATCTTCCTGGTGGCTGCATGTATCGTCAGCGCCATCGTGTCGCTTGCCACTGGCAGCTCCTGGAGCACGGTAGCTACCCTGGGAGTCGCTCTGCTCGGCATTGGGCGCACGCTTGGGATCCCTGAAGGCGTCATTGGCGGCGCCATCATATCGGGAGCTTACTTTGGTGATAAGATGTCACCCCTGTCTGATACTACCAACCTGGCGCCGGCCATGGCAGGCACCGACCTTTTCACACACATCCGTTACATGGCATGGACCACGGTGCCTTCCATCTCCATCGCACTGATCATCTTTTTGATTATCGGCCTGACACGCTCGCAGGATGGTGCCATTAACGATATTGAACCTGTACTCTCGGCTATAGACAATACTTTTCGCATCACTCCGGCTCTCTTTCTCGTGCCGGCCCTGGTGATAACACTCATTATCCGCAAAGTACCTGCCTTGCCTGCTCTTCTGGCCGGAACCCTGGCCGGAGGGTTGTTTGCACTCATCTTTCAGCCGCATATCGTATATGAAGTAAGCGGTATAGAGGAAAACTTTTTACGTGCAGCCTATGTAGCAGTTATGAAGGCCATGTATACGGATATCGCCGTGGTAACAGATCATGCTATGGTAAACAGCCTGCTCACGACAGGCGGCATGAGTGGCATGCTAAACACTGTGTGGCTCATTATATGCGCCATGATATTCGGAGGCATCATGGAGTCCAGCGGACTGTTACAGCGTATCACCCAGTCGGTGATCAAGCTCGCACATAATACAGGTTCCCTGATAACGGCCACAGCAGGCACCTGCATGTTTTTCAATGTAACCGCCAGCGACCAGTACCTGGCTATCGTGGTTCCCGGCCGGATGTTTGCCGATACCTACAAAAAAAGAGGCCTGAAACCCCAGAATCTCAGCCGAACACTGGAAGACAGCGGCACAGTGACCTCTGTACTGGTTCCATGGAATACATGCGGAGCCACACAGTCAGCCGTCCTCGGAGTGCCCACTGTGACATTCCTCCCGTACGCTTTCTTTAACATCATCAGCCCATTCATGACTATCCTTTTCGCCTACCTGAACATCCGCCTGTCTCGCTATACCAAAGAAGAACAAGCCATCGTCGATTCAGAAGCAGAAGAAGAAACATCATGAAAAAGGTACACCTTTCCGTAACAAACGACCTGTTTACCGATCAGCGCGTCCTTAAAATGGCGCGCACACTTTACAACATGGGTTTTGACGTGCACCTCTGCGGCGTAAAACGTAAAGACAGCAAGCCTTTTAACCCGGAATTTGCCACAGTGATGCGTCTTCCGCTGTTATTTCACAAAAAGTTCCTTTTCTATGCAGAATACAACCTGAAGCTTTTCTTTCATTTGCTTTTTCGCAGATATGATATACTGGTAGCCAACGACCTGGACACCCTCCTGCCAAATCATTTGATATCCAGGTTGAAGAGGAAGCCCCTTGTATATGACACCCACGAGTATTTCACCGGCACACCGGAAGTAGTTTCACGACCTTTTGTTTATAAAGTATGGAAAGGACTTGAGCGCTGGCTTTTCCCCGGTCAAAAGACCATTATCACGGTAAATGATTCTATCGCAAAACTGTATGAGGAAGAATACGGCAAGAAGCTACACGTGGTAAGAAACCTGCCATTATACCGTAAGCCCCATGCTGCTCTTCCTGCCGATGAGCTCAGCCTGCCTGCCGACAGGCACATCATTCTGTTGCAGGGAACCGGCATCAACATCGACCGTGGCGCAGAAGAGCTCGTGGAAGCCATGAAGCCTGAATATGGCTTAAAAAACATCCTGCTGCTTATCATTGGCTCCGGGGATGTGCTCCCGGAACTCAAAAAAATGGTTGTAACGCAAAAACTGGAACAGCGGGTATGGTTTTTGGGTAAGATGCCACCTGATCAGCTGCACGATTATACCATGCATGCCAGGGTGGGGATATCCCTGGACAAGGACACTAATATCAACTACCGGTACAGTCTTCCCAACAAGATCTTCGACTATATGATGGCAGGAGTGCCGCAGCTGGTCACGCGCCTGCCTGAGCTGGAAAGGATCGTCAGCACCTATCAGACAGGTATGATAGCGGATAGTCATGACCCGGCGCATATTGCCTCATGCATCCATAAGATGCTTACGGATACGGCAAAGTGGAAGTTATGGCGCAATAACTCCCTGGCAGCAGCCAAAGAGCTTTGCTGGGAGAATGAAGAGGCGACGATCCGGAGAATTTACGAGAGATTTTTGGACTCGGCAACAGAATAAGCTTCCTCCATGAGCTTGCCCCCTTCGCACTTGAATATTCTCGCAGGAAACCTGCTAAAAAGTGTGTAATCATGTGTGGCCATGATCACCGCTCGCCCGGTGGTGCTGATTTCATACATCAGCTCCATGATGCCCTCACTGGTTTCAGGGTCGAGATTTCCGGTGGGTTCATCAGCAAGGATCACATCCGGGTCGTTGATCAGTGCCCTGGCAATCACCACACGCTGCTGTTCTCCACCGGAAAGCTCATGAGGCATCTTAAACGATTTAGTGCCCAGGCCTACCTTTTCCAACACATCTGTCATTCTCTCTTCCATGGCGATCTTGTCACGCCACCCTGTTGCGCGCATTACAAAAAACAGGTTTTCACGCACAGAACGGTCGCTCAGCAACTGAAAATCCTGAAACACGATCCCGATCTTACGCCTGAGAAAAGGGATCTCCTTGTCTTTGATGCCCATCAGCTCTGTGCCGGCAACCCTGCCATAACCATCCGTCATGGGAAGATCGGCGTACAAAATCTTCAATAAGCTGCTTTTCCCGGAACCAGTGCGGCCAATAAGATAGCAAAACTGACCCCTGTCGATAGAAAAAGACACATTCGACAATACCAGGATATTTTTCTGAAATACCGATACGTCTTTAAGTTCTATGATCGTGTCAAATGCCATAGGTTTAGAATTTATTCATACCAAGAGCCAACTGCTAACAGCCAAGACTACTTCTTATCATCTGCTTTTTATTTCAACCCGCTGCGGCGCAAAAACGGCTCAATCTCCGGCTCATGGCCACGGAACTTCACATAGGCATCCATGCCGTCCCTCATGGCGTTTTCAGCGAGGATATATTTACGGAAGCGCTGTGCCAGCTCCTGGTTAAACAGGTCGCCTGATTCCAGGAAAGCCTGGTATGCATCGGCATCCAGCACGCCCGCCCAGCGGTACACATAGTATCCGGCAGCATAACCGGTACCGAAGATGTGACCGAAATAGGTTGTACGGTAGCGGGGCTTGATCTCAGGGATAAGTCCCATAGTATTCAGCGACTCGTCTTCAAAGGCGCGCACGTCGATTTCCTCACCGTGCCCGGCAGTATGCCAGTCCATGTCAAGGATGGCGGCAGCTATGTATTCGGTATTGATGAAGCCCTGGTTAAAAAACTCTGCGTTGCGCATGCGCTGATGCAACTCTTCCGGCATGGGCTCACCGGTTTCATAATGGAGCGCATATTCTTTCATGAAGTCAGGATGAGCAGCGAAGTTCTCCAGCATCTGTGATGGCAGTTCCACGAAATCTCTTGGCACACTGCGGCTTGTCCTTCTGTAGCGGCCGTCTGCAAAGAAATTATGCAGGGCATGGCCGAACTCATGGAAATAGGTTGTTGTCTCGTCCCATGTGAGCAGTGCAGGTTTTCCACCTGAGGGACGGGTGAAGTTCATCACGATGTTCACGATGGGATAGATTTTCTCCCCATCTTCATAAGCACCTGTGCGATAAGTGCCGCACCACGCGCCACCTCTCTTGCCAGACCTCGGATGCGGGTCAATAAACAGGACGCCAAGGTGGCTTCCGTCATGGTCAAATACCTCAAATACTTCTACTTCTTCATGATAAACGGGCACGTCAGGGCGCTCCTCGAAAGTCAGGCCAAAAAGTTTATTGGCCAACAGGAAATTTCCTTCGCGGACATTCTCGATAGGGAAGTATGGCTGCAATTCAGCATCCTGAAGGTCAAACTTTTCTTCCCTCAGGATCTCTGCATAATACCACCAGTCCCAGGGCTCGAGCTGGAAGTCGCCACCTTCACGGTCGATGATGGCCTGCATCTCGTCACGTTCTTCCTTGGCAAGAGCCAGTGACGGCTCCCAGATCTCATAAAGGAAGTCATACACGTTTTTCGGGGTTTCGGACATCTGTATCGCGGTGAAATATTCAGCATAGTTGTCATATCCAAGCATCCTGGCCATCTCCAGACGCAGTTGCATCAGCTCGGCAAACAAGTCTTTGTTGTCATGTTCATTGTCATTGTCGCCGCGCATAAAGTATGCAGTGAACACCTTTTCGCGAAGATCTCTTCTTTCAGAGTAGCGAAGGAAGGGGATCCAGCTTGGGTTATGCAGGGTAACGATGCCCGGGGCATCCACACCAGCACTTTCCGCAGCATCAGCTGCTGCTGAGCGTACACTGTTGGGCAGCCCGGCCATGTCTTCCTCGGTCTCCAGCTTCAGCTGGAAGGCATTGGTTTCAGCAAGTTGGTTCTCGCCAAGCTGCAGAGACAACATGGACATCCTTTCATTCAGCTCGCCAAACTTTTCGCGATCCTCTTCAGGCAACGCAGCACCGCTGCGCTCGAAGTCACGATAGTACATCTCTGCCACGCGCATCTGCTCACGGTCGAGACCCATCTCATGACGGCTCTCATAGACAGTGGCAATGCGTGCAAAGAGGTCCTCATTCATACGGATGGAGTTGCTGTGAGCCGAAAACATGGGTGTGGTCTCACGGGCAATCTCCTGCAGGCGATCATTTGTTTCAGCGCTGCGCAGTCCTCCAAAAACAGGACTTACCCTGCGCAAAAGGCCACCAGACTGATCATAGGCCACGATGGTGTTTTCAAAAGTGGGATCCTCCGGATTATTTACGATAGCATCAATCTCTTCCTGCTGCTGACGAATACCTTCCTCTATGGCAGGCAAAAAGTGTTCATCATCAATACGATCAAAAGGGGGCGCATCAAAAGGTGTATCATACTCCTCAAGGAAGGGGTTGCCGGCAAGGTCTCCCTCCGCAGGCCCCTGCTGGCATCCAGACATCATCATCATAACAGGAATCATTAAAAAAAACAGACGTTTCATAGTTTTAGTGAGTTATTGTTTATACTAAGTTGTTTAGAGCGAACGCATATTAAAAACAGCTGATTGTGACTCTGGCTTCATTGCCATAAAATCGCATCAAAGATAAGAGATTTTTATTCGTGATTATTCTCTTTCCGGTCGTTTCCATCGTACAGGAGGTTCCGGCTCAGATTGTAATTCTATCGCTTCGGTTTCGAGTAGTTTCAGCGCTTCTTCAACGGCTGTCTCGAGTTGCGGGTCACGTCCCCGGATGACCATTTCAGGGATTTGTTCCACTTTGATATCAGGTGCCACGCCCTCGGCTTCTACTGCCCACTCTCCGTCGGTATCAAAGAAGCCTCCGCGAGGGGCCATCATCCGGCCACCATCGATAAATGAAGGAGTATCCCATATGCCTACGAGTCCTCCCCATGTGGTGGTGCCGATCAGGGGTCCGAGATCATCCTTGCGGAACATGTAAGGCAGGAGGTCTCCTCCTGATCCGGCTCTCTCGTTAATAAGCATCACCTTGGGTCCCCAGATGCCCGCCATGGGTGTGGTAAAAGGCTTTCTGTCAGCAGCCCTGGAGTTAAAGTAACCATAAAGCTCCCTTGACATGATATCTACCATGTAGTCGGCCGCAGACCCTCCTCCGTTGTTACGCTCATCGATCACTGCGCCACGCTTATCCTGCTGTGCAAAATAATAGCGGTTAAAAAACTGATATCCCCATCCGCTTGTGTTTGGAACATACACGTATGCGAGCTGCCCATCTGAAAGCTCGTCCACACGCCTGCGGTTGCCTTCCACCCAGTCCATCATACGCAGTTGATATTCACTGGCCACAGGCACCAGGGTGACAATGCGGCTGCCCTCCATGTCAGGACTGTCATTGACACGGATCTTTGTATGTCTGTTGGTGGTTCCCTCAAAAAAGCTGTAAAGGTTTTGTGCCGGATCAACGGGTTTCCCGTTTACCTCAAGCAGATAATCCCCTTCACGCACATCAATACCAGGCTGGGCCAGCGGTGCGCGCAAGGTTGGGTTCCAGTCTTCACCATCATAAATTTTATGGATGCGTACATGACCATCTTCAATCACATAGTCGGCTCCAAGAAGACCCACAGGCACCCTGTCAACATCCGGCATGTCGCCACCACCTATGTAGGAGTGGCCCACAGCGACCTCACCTCCCATGATGCCTATCACATAGTTCAGATCCGTACGATGCCTTACATGGTCTACCCATGGACGGTACCAGTCATAGATATCATCCCACGGAGCACCATGCACATTATCCACATAGAGGAAGTCACGCTGAAGGCGCCAACCTTCTTTAAACATCTGCCGCCATTCTGCTTCAGGCTCTATGCGCATCCGCATGTTACTGACTGCTTCCAGTCTTCCATCCCCCACACTTGAGCTGCCACCGGCAGCATCTACGATACCCCATGTGCTGCCGCTGCGGTAAAGCAATGACGACCTGTCATGCGAAACAACCAGGCTGTTCATTCTTTCCATGAAAGGCATGGCCTCAGCAGCATCAAAGTCGAAGCGGTGCAATGTAAACCCGGGTTGGTAGGGCACATTCTCAGAATAGAACACAAAGCCTTCCGGTCCGGGGTAAAGCGAGAGATATTCACGTGCAGGCACCGGGGCGGCTACGATTCGTTTCATCAGGCCATCTGTATCAATTCTGATCTGGTCATTATCGTTTTCCTCATCGCTCACCTCTTCTTCGGCATCCCCTGAGGGTTCTTCATCACTCTTGGGAAGGAAGGGGGATATCCCGTCTTCCGCCAGCACCATCACATAAAGGGAACGTGTCACGGGGCTGTCATACGCGCTCATGTCGAGCCATCCGGTATTGGGGCCATAATCGGTACTGGCAAGGAAGTAAAGGTAGTCTCCCGACTCACACCATACCGGAGTGATGGCGTCAGCCATGCCATCGGTGGCCTGGATGCGCTCACCTGTTTCGACGTTATACAATACGATTGCCTTAAACATGTTATCCAGGGTATGGGCATAAGCGATCCAGCGGCTGTCAGGCGACCATACGGGGTTCATCGTGCGCTCGGGACGCACATAGGCGTCGGTATCCACATGTGTCACCTCACCCGACTCCACATCCACATGGTAGAGGTTCAGGTGTGTGTCAGTATAGGCGATATACTTTCCGTCGGGCGACCATGCCGGACGATAGAAGAAAGATGGATCCGGCAGGCTGATGCGGGTTGGTTCCTCCAACGCCTCCTGGTCACGGATAAAAAGTTCATATTCACCACTTTCATCTGAAAACCAGGCAATATGGCTTCCATCGGGCGACCAAACCGGAAAGCGGGCTGCCACGCCGGGGCTGTCTGATATGTTTCTTGGGCTGCCATGTTCACGAGGAACAGTAAAAATATCGCCGCGATACTCGAAAAGGGCCCGCTGGCCTGTTGGAGAAAGGCCGGGGTTCTGAAGGCGACCGGGGCTAATATCATGCCAACGGTCACGTGCCCAATGAAAGTCGCCCCGCACATGGATAACCAGCTGCTCTCTCTCACCACTCTCCGGGTCGAGAAGATGCAAAAAGCCGCCCTTCTCATAGATAATGACATCACCATCCGTATCTATATTCTTCACATCGAAGTCCACATGGTACGTTTCCTGCTTTAAATCCTGTGTTTCAATATCGAAAGACCAGATGTTGGCAGCATAGTCACGCTCAGAGATAAAAAACACCTTGCTGCCTAGCCAGATCGGATTCATATGCCTTTCACCGTCTTCCTGGGGTGTGGTCATCAGGCTGAAGTCTTCCATGTCCACGATCCAAATGGGCTTAGCCTGACCGGCACGATAGTTTCGCCATTCCGGGTCTGTAAAACCTACTTCCTGATAGGCAATGTGTTTGCCATCATCTGATAATCTCCCATTAACTGCTCTTGGGATGGGAAGGGGTTCCGGGGTGCCGCCGTCTCGATGAACGGTAAAGAACTGTGATTCGCGTGTTTGTACACCGTAACGCCCAGAGGTGAATAACACATGTTCGCCGTCGGGGGTCCATCCCTGAACCTGATCAGAAGCAGAGTGCCAGGTGAGCCGCCTGGGCTGCCCTCCTTCTACCGGCATCACATATACGTCATTGTTACCGCCGTCATACTGTGCGGTAAAAGCCAGCATGCTTCCATCGGGAGAAATGTGAGGTTGGCTCTCCGCGCCCTCATTGCTGGTCAGACGCCGGGCCTCGCCACCATCACGATCCGTGATCCAGAGGTCATTGGCATACATGAACACGATATGCTGGTCGCTCATAGCTGGCTGACGCAGCAGCATAGTTCCCTCTGATGCGTATGCTCCCAAAGCCAGGAACCAAAAGGCCACGGTGATAAGAAAATGTTTTTGCATAATTCTGTTTTTTTTATGGTTGTAAAGAAGATAATTGACGTGTATAAAAACATGTAACAGCGCTGATCAATCCTGGTGAGGCCAGAATCCTCCTGTAAAAAACAACAATATGGTTTTTTTCTTGTATCACGGGACAATCAGACTGAGAGGGGGTTAAAGATACAGCAAAAATCAGCATCCTGCCAAAGAAATTTTGTAGTTTTGATCCCTGATGAATCGAACATGAACCTTATATCTTGTGACACAATGAAAAAAATTTTCTTTTTTCCGGTATTTGCATTGATTTCTCTAACGGTTGTCGCGCAACATGATAATTACGGGCAGAATGACCGCGATGTACTTATTAAAGCCCTGCATGCTGTTTCTGAAGATGACATTTCTGATTGGATGCATACGATGATATCTCCGGAGATGAGGGGAAGACTGGCCGGAGATGAAGGCTATGATATGGCAGCTGAGTGGGCAGCCGGAAAGTTTGAAGAATGGGGGCTGGATCCTTTTTTTCCTGAAAAGGGCTATTTCCAGGAGTTTGATCAACCCTATACGCTTATTAAGGATAAAGGAAAGCTGGCGATGCATGTTGCGGTAGATGAGGGAGACACCATAACCAAGACCTATCGCTATGGCGACGACTACTGGCCATGGGGCATCTCCGGCAGCGGAGAGGTCACCGCGGAAGTCGTTTATGCCGGACACGGCATCTCGGCACCAGAGCTCGGATATGATGATTATGCTGAGGTGGATGTGGAAGGCAAGATCGTGATCACTGAGCTGGGTATACCCTACGATGGCGACGATCCTGACAGCCTCGCTATGTGGCAACCTTATGTGGACCACTCCAACAAGGTGAAGTTTGCCCTGGAAAACGGCGCCGTTGGATTGATCTTTGCTTACCACGTTGCCAGTCCAAGGCCTACCGCCGATCCTGACTTTATCTTCCTGGCAGCCACAGACGAAGTGGTTAAAGATTTCCTTGCAGGAACTGGCAGGGAGCTCTCCGTGGTCAGAGAAAACATCCGTAACACATTGACACCCCACTCCTTCCCTACCGGCAAAAAGGCTACCCTGGCACTGACATCAGAATATTATCCTGACGGCAAGACCTCCAACGTGGTGGCTATGATTGAGGGTTCTGATCCGGAGCTTAAAGATGAGTTCCTGATCGTGGGCGCACATCTCGACCACCTCGGGATGATGCCTGTCCTTTTTCCGGGCGCGCTGGACAATGCTTCAGGCAGTGCCCTGGCACTCGGCATAGCCAAAGCCCTGGCCACATCGGAGGCAGAACTGAAAAGAACAGTGATCATCCTGCTTTTTGGTGCCGAAGAGGTTGGCCTGGTGGGGGCGCGCCAGTTTGTGGAACGCTTCCCTCACCCTCAGGAGCAAATCAAAATGATGGTAAACCTGGATATGGTTGGTCGTGGTGACAGCTTTTTTGCCTGGACCGCTGAGCCGTGGGATGAGCTGCTGGAGGTGATGGAGCGCAACAACGACCGTTGGGTACACCGGCATTTCCAGACACGAAGCAATCCGTGGCAGATGCCCCTGCGTCCCCGTACCGACGGCATGGTGTTTTACATGGCACAGATCCCTGCCGTAACATTCGGCACCCGGGGCGCTGAGACCAGGGCATTATACCACGTTCCGGAAGACGACATGCGGCAGATCGATATCGAGATCATGCGAGACGTGGTCAAGGTGCTTACCATGAGCCTCATCGATCTGGGCAACATGGATACCATTGAACTCGATACCCCTTGAATCCCTGATATCCCATGAAAGAATTTGACCTCAACCATCAACAGCCAGGGGGTGACCCCGACAAGCAGGGAATGAACCGCCGCTGTTTTCTGAAAACCGGCGCCCTCTTCGCTGGAGGCATGGCCGCCTTTGGCTCCCTGCTGGGTTGCACGGACAACAGGAAGGGCATCAGGCTGCCGGGCCGTCTGGAAGCTGACGGCACCGTGATTGTCCGGGCAGGCTGCCCGGCACATAACTGCGGCGGACGATGTGTGCTTAAGCTATTTGTGCGCGATAATGAGATCGTACGTATTGAAACGGACGACAGGCCAGGTGACGACATCAGTAACCCACAGCTCAGGGCTTGTATACGGGGCCGCGCCTACCGCCGCCGGCAATATCACCCCGACCGCCTGAAGCATCCCATGAAAAGGACAGGCAAACGTGGGGAAGGTAAATTTGAACGTATCTCATGGGATGAAGCCCTCGACATGATGGCTTCTGAATTAAAACGGGTAAAAAAGGATTACGGTAACTCTGCCATCCTGGTGCCCTATGGCACAGGAAGCTATAACCAGACCAACGGCAGGCAGACCGCTGCAAGGCTCATGAACCTCTTTGGTGGCTCCCTCGGCTTTTACAACAGTTATAGCTGGGCGTGTATCAGCCGGGCCACACCTTATGTATATGGCACGGGAGTGACAGGCAACCAGCGTCAGGACTGGGTTAACTCCAGGTATATTATCATGTGGGGATGGAACCCCGCCGAGATGCGCGACGGTACCAACACAGAATACTTTTTAAAGAAAGCCCGGGAGAACGGTGCCCGTATCGTGTGTATCGACCCGCGCATGAGCATGAGTGCCACAGCTCTGGCCGACGAATGGATACCGATCAGACCGGGGACAGACACTGCGCTCATGAGCGCCATGGCACATGTGATCATCTCCGAAGGCCTGCATGACAAGGATTTCATACATAGCTCCTGTGTAGGCTTTGACAGGAGCCAGATGCCTGAAGGACTGGAAGAAGAAGAAAGCTACAGCGACTACATCTTCGGAACCCGTGACGGGCAGCCGAAAACCCCGGAATGGGCCGAGGCCATCACAGGGATACCGCGAGATACCATCATAAGAATAGCAAGGGAATATGGTTCCATAAAGCCGGCCATGCTATACCAGGGCTATGGGATGCAACGACGCGCCTATGGAGAGCAACCGGTGCTTGGCGGATGCGTGCTGGCTGCCATTACAGGAAACGTGGGCATCCCGGGTGGATGGGCAAGCGGCATCGCACTGCAGGCTGAAGACGGAGGGCCTTTCTGGAACATCTTCCCAACAGGAAGAAACCCTGTCGGTGCCACCATACCCGTATTCCTCTGGACAGAAGCCATACTTCGCGGAAAGGAGATGGGACCGGAAGATGGCGTGATAGGTGCCGAAAAACTTGACAACAACATTAAGCTCATATGGTGTGTAGCTTCCAACATCCTTATCAACCAGCATGCCGACACCAACAGGAGTGCGAAGATCCTGCAGGACGAAAGCCTGGTGGAGTTCATTGCCGTACAGGATCAGTTTATGACGCCCTCAGCAAGATATGCTGACCTGGTGTTGCCGGTGTGCACACAGCTGGAAATGTGGGGTCTGGAAGATGGCTGGAAGTATGGTGATGAGGTGATCCTGATGCCCCAGGTGGTCGACAAGCCGGCAGAGACAAAGAGCGATTACCAGATCGCTGCAGCCCTTGCCGGCCGTCTCGGTCTTAAGGAAGAATATACCCTCGGACGCGATGAACGCGACTGGATCGAATGGGCGGTCAAATTCTACCGGAACACCCGCTTCCCGGATATCCCCGACCTGGAAAAGCTGCACGAAATGAACAGGGGGGTCTATACTAGGCCCATTCATGAGCCTAAGATAGCCTTCAGCGACTTTCGCAAAGACCCGGAGAGACACCCTCTGAACACCCCATCAGGCAAGATAGAGATCTTTTCCAGACAGTTATATGACATGGGCAAGCCAGACACGATACCTGCAGTGCCCAAATATATCAGGGAGTGGGAAAGCCCTTTTGGAGCAGAGAGCAAAAAATATCCGCTCCAGGCCATCGGCCATCATTACATGCCCCGGGTGCATTCAACCCACGACGGCATCGACTGGCTGGAGGAGGCCTTCCCGCAGAGGCTGTTCATCAATCCCATTGACGCCGGGGCACGTAACATCCGTAATGGTGACTCCGTGATGGTCTACAATGAACGCGGAAAGATACGCATCCCCTGCCGCGTGACCAATAAGATCATGCCCGGCGTGGTTAACATCCCCCAGGGAGCCTGGTGGAAGCCGGACAAACATGGTGTCGACCAGCGCGGTAACGTGAACGTGCTCACCAGCCATCGCTGGACACCCCTGGCGTTCGGCAACGCACAACACACAATCATGGTAGAAGTGGAAAAAGTGTCATGAACCGAGCCACGACAGGGTTTTCTGACATATAGGGAACGTTCGCCCTGAGGGCAGCTTAAACATGATCAAAAGCAATGCATTGAAGAGCAGTCATGGATAAAAATTATAAGCAAATGACACAATTGGCCTTTTATTTCGACGCCTCCTCCTGCTCAGGCTGTAAAACCTGCCAGGTGGCCTGCAAGGACAAACACGATTCACCCATGGGAGTCCGCTGGCGCAGGATATACGAAGTAAGCGGAGGTGACTGGATACAAAACGGCCCTGCCTGGATACCCAACATATTTGCATACCATGTAAGCATGGCCTGCAACCACTGTGAGGAACCCATCTGCATGACATCATGCCCTAATAAAGCCATTGTAAAAGATGAACGCGGAATTGTTCTCATAGACTACGACCGCTGCATGGGCTGCAAATACTGTGAATGGACATGTCCCTACGGAGCACTTCATTTTGATCCTGACAAGAAGGTGATGACAAAATGTACCTTCTGTGCAGACTACCTGGAAGAAGGCAAAGCACCTTCATGTGTCTCAGCCTGCCCTATGCGTGTACTCGATTACGGTGATCTGGAAGAACTCGAGAAGAAGTATGGCCGCCACAGGGAGTATTTCCCACTGCCGGCAGATAAGTACACCGGACCGGCAGTGGTGATCAAGCCACATAAAGACACACGCAGGTACGACACCAAAGAACTGCAAATCATAAACAAGGAGGAGGTAATATGAGCAACAATGAGTGGCCCCTGGTATTCTTTACCATGCTGTCGCAGATCAGCGTGGGAATCCTGATCAGCATGCTGATACTCTGGCTGACGATGAGAAACATTGAAAGCGGAACGATCGAAACCTTAAAGCGGACCCTGATGTTCACCGCATTGGCAAGCATGGGAATTGCTCTGGTCTTGTCATTTCTGCATCTGTCTCTGCCACAGCATGCCATATACGCCATGAGCAACCTGCGAACGTCCTGGTTAAGCCGCGAGATAATCCTGGCATCCATCTTTTTGCTTACGCTTGCCATTGCTTACATGTCTTTGAAGTATAACATGCCTCACCGAAACCTTTTCCCCCAGCTTTTCCTGGCTTCGCTGATCATCGGTTTACTGCTGGCATGGGGCATTTCAAGAGTATACATGATCCCCACCGTGCCCCTGTGGAATACACCATCCACCCCCATATCCTTTTTTAATACCGCCATAATGCTGGGTGGTGGCGCAGTGCTTGTGATCACGGCTCTAATGTCATCAGGGAAGTCAACTGTTCCGGGAGTGCAAAATATGCAGTCTGTGCTTTTCTTTGTGATCACAGCAGCAGTATTCGTCAGCCTGTTGAACATGTTCCTGCTTCAGCCCGACATCGGTGCCGTATCAGGAAACCTGCCTGCCTCTGTGGCTGACGGAAGCTGGCAAACGGTAAGGATCGTCTTTCTGCTGGCAGGATACACAGCACTCACCTACTGGGTAGCCTATCAGGCGCCCCACCCCGGGGGGGCAGCATCCATGCTCATATATCTTGCTGTAGCCTGTCTCTTTATTTCAGAACTGGCCGGCAGGTATTTGTTTTATGCCTCGTATTTCCGTGTAGGCGTGTGAAGAGCCTCAAACCTCAAAAAAACAACCCCCGCACGCTCTAAAACACTTAGATTACCAATTAATCAGCAAATTAGCACATTAACAAATTAGCACATTAACCAACCATCAAATCCACAACCGATGCCCCGTACCGCTGACATCTGGATAAAAGCCGCCGTGATAGGCAGTTTGTGGGGCGCTACCGAGATCGTGCTGGGCAGTTTTCTTCATAACCTGCGGATGCCATTTAGTGGCAACATCCTGACAGCTATCGGTATCATCCTGATGGTTTCCGGACACCGGTTATGGCCTCACCGTGGCTTGCTGATCAGGGCGGGACTGATATGTGCTGCATTAAAGACGTTGTCACCCAGCCCGGTGATTTTGGGTCCCATGTTATCGATATTCATGCAGGCTACATTGATGGAGTCAGTGCTCTTCTTTACCCGCAGGAACAACCTGGGATATATCCTCGGAGGAGGTCTGGCGGTAAGCTGGAACCTCTTCTACCGGATTCTTTCCACCATCGTACTTTATGGAAGTTCGCTCATCGCATTGTATCAAAACATAATCGATTATTTTATAAGCCAGACATCGTGGACCATGGAAAGCTACTGGGGCCCAATACTTATCCTGTGGGCCATCTTTTTTGCCTGGGGAGCCGCTGCAGGGCTTCTCGGGATACTCGTTTCCCGCTCGGCGATAAACAACAAAAACATTTGGAATATCCGCGAAAGCGACAAAATGCACGGCGGGCTTTACGAAAGCCGGAGGGGGAAAACCGAAAATGTGCCGGTATCGCTTTTGTTCCTTCGCCTGGGCGGGATTATTGCCATACTGGCCAGTGGATTATACAGCATTAACATGCTTCCGGTACATCAAAATGCACTCATCCTGATAATCTTTCTGCTGGTTTTGTGGTTTTATGACCGGAATATTTTACTTCGCTTTGCCAGAAAGCGAGGTTTCTGGCTTGCTTTGGCTATCATGATCAGTCTTTCCGGGTTTCTGATGGGGGACAGTCCGGGGTTCAGCAGCGAGGGGTTGCTGGTGGGTATGCACATGGGCATGCGTGCGATATATGTAATTGGCGGGTTTAGCCTTGTCAGTGCGGAGTTACAGCGGCCGGAAATGGCCGTTTTATATAGCGGCCCACGCATGGCACCCTTTCTGACCGCCGTGCGTGTTGCCTTCCAGACCACTCCACTTATCATGGACTCCATACCCGGAAAGCACGCCTGGAAGCGGCCGGGAAGAGTGCTGACCCAGATGGTGGGCAACATGGATAATGCCCTCGAATACATGCGCGGTAAATTTGACCGCTCCCCCCTGGTGGTCGTAGTAACAGGACAAAAGGGTGCAGGGAAAACAACACTGGTCAGTAGGGTTGTTGAGAGCCTTAAGTCACAAGGCATCCAGGTCAAAGGCATTCTTGCACCCGCCTTCTTTGATAATGGTAAGCGAGCAGGCTATCACGTCCGGGATATCAAAACCGGCGAGAAAACCACGCTTTGCAAACGGGATGAGTCGATTACA
>SLEW01000213.1 GCA_007124575.1 Bacteroidales bacterium
ATAATGCGCTTTTTTGGTTTCGTCTTTCTCATGACTGATTCAAATTTTGTTCTGCTGGATCAAACTATTTCTTGGCTTTGGGCCTCTTGGTTCCATACTTGGACCTGCGCTGGTTACGTCCTTCAACACCACTGGTGTCAAGTGCCCCACGCACGATGTGATAACGCACACCTGGCAAATCCTTTACCCTGCCACCACGCATCAGCACGATGGAGTGTTCCTGAAGGTTATGACCTTCTCCGGGAATGTAGGCGTTAACCTCTTTACCATTGGTGAGCCTTACCCTGGCAACCTTGCGCATGGCAGAATTAGGTTTTTTGGGCGTGGTGGTATATACACGAACGCAAACACCACGACGCTGAGGACAAGCATCCAAAGCCGGTGACTTACTCTTGTAAGTTACCTTTGTACGTCCCTTACGAACCAATTGTTGAATTGTTGGCATACTCGATTCTTGATTAAGATAAAAACTTCGTTTCTACTCTGTTAAATACACTACTTTCCATTTTTTGGGAGTGCAAAGGTAGAAGTTATTTTTTGAAAACCAATACCTCCGGACAAATAATTTTTAAAATTTGTCTGGTGCCGTCAAGCCCTGTTTTTGGCTTTCAGACAAAAAAGAAGAGCATCACACCCAAAATTTAAGGGCACAAAGGTACAATGTTTTCTGGAAATTTTAAGAAAAAAAGGTTTGAGCTTAAGCCAGACCCAATTAACGTGGTTTTTAGTAACGATAAGCCGCTCTCTCCATCTCTCCCACATTATTGAAAGGCCTCGGCGGGTTAAGATGCTGCTCCAGGAACTGATATATCTCAAAACGGATATCCCTGCCCTGCCGGTGATCCATGCGGTCAAAAGAATGACCTCCGGGGATTTCCTCATATATTCTGTATTCAAAATCTTTGCCTTGTGCTTTCAAGGTGTTGATGAGGTTTTCCACTTCCAGTACATGCACATCCTCGTCAATGGTATTTGTATGGATAAGAAGCGGCACATCCAGTTTATGGGCATGATATACGGGCGAGCGCCTCCTGTATTCTTCAATATTCTCGTGCACAGCCTCACCGATATGATGATCGGCAGCAAACCAGTCCATCTCATAAGCCGGACGTTTATAACCCATGCGGGCTACCAGATCACTGACCGGAACGCCTGCAAACACAGCCTGGAAGTCATCAGGATGCTCGAAGGCATTCATCAGGGAGATCATCCCGCCATGACTCCATCCGATAAGGCCTACACGCCGGGGATCTACAATATCATAGTTCTCCAGCATCAGGTTCTTGCTTTCATAAACATCATCATTCTCAAGTCCGCCATAATCTATAAGCTGGTGGGTGAGCTTACCATAGCCTGTGCTCCCGCGGTACTCAGGAGCCACAACAATGTATTGCTGTGCCATCAGCTCCCTGATAATATGAGTGTAATAGGTGTTGAAGTCACCATGAACACCTCCGTGCGGAAATACAAGCAAAGGATATTCTTTTGAAGGATCAATGTCTTTCGGAATAAATACATACGTCCAGAACTTGATAGGATTTTTTTCTCTCAGGGTGGTGGCGTCCTCGTGACCACGCGGAGGCGGCCCGGCAAGGAAAAGCTTATCGATGTATGCCACATCACCAACCACTTTATGCCACATCACATCATCAATGGCTTTTTCCAGGATATCAAAACGGTAACGCAGGTCGCGCAGCTCTTCCAGCATCTCCTGCTGATTTTCCAGCAACTTCTCATTGGGAACCTGGGCACTTAGACCGCTTCCCATGTTACATATATATAATGTCAAACTCAACGTAAAAATATAAGGCAACAAGCGTTTCATAAGTAATGGTTTTTTGGGATTCATGAATGATGTTTTTTTCAGCTTTCAAATATAACAAACAAATTGCGTCTGGTGTAATTTTGGTTTTACGTTCTGCCATTGGCGCTCAAGCATTCTGCGTTCTGCGCTCTGCGTTCTCGCAAGAAAATACTTATCTTTGCATGCTTCAACAACACACAAACAAGCACTGCATACACATCATATATGGTTGATTTCCTGAAAGATCTGAACAAACCGCAGCAGCAGGCCGTGAAAACCACAGAAGGACCTGTAATGGTCATCGCAGGTGCCGGAAGCGGCAAAACCAGGGTGCTGACCTACCGGGTGGCCTACCTCCTGAGTAAGGGCGTACCCCCGTTTCGCATTCTTGCACTCACCTTCACCAACAAAGCGGCACGCGAGATGCGCGAAAGAATTGCCACCCTGGTAGATCCCTCAAGTGCCAAAGGCCTCTGGATGGGAACCTTCCACAGCATTTTTGCCCGGATCCTCCGCGCTGAAGCCGACAAGCTGAACTACCCGTCTCAGTTCACCATCTATGACACCGATGACTCCAAAAGGGTTATAAGAAAAATAGTAAAAGAACAAAACCTGGACGACAAAACATACGCAGCCGGTTTTGTGTTAAACCGCATCTCCAATGCAAAAAATAACCTGATCTCTGCCACCGACTATAACGAAGATGTGGAAATACAAAGCCATGACAGGCAGTCGCAGAAGCCAAAGCTTGGCCTTGTCTACAGCCTCTATCAACAGAAGCTGCAAAGGGCATCGGCCATGGATTTTGATGATTTGCTGTTCAATACCAACGTGTTGCTTCGCGATTTCCCGGATGTGCTTTATAAATACCAGCAACGCTTTCATTATATCCTGGTGGATGAGTACCAGGATACCAACTTTTCGCAATATCTGATCGTAAAAAAACTGGCTGCAAATAATGAAAACCTCTGTGTGGTGGGTGACGACGCCCAGAGCATCTATGCTTTCAGAGGTGCCAACATCCAGAACATCCTGAACTTTAAAAACGACTACCCGGATCTGCATCAGTTTAAGCTTGAACAGAATTATCGCTCCACCAGGCACATTGTGTCTGCTGCCAATAGTCTGATCGCCCACAACAAAAGGCAGATCCATAAGGAAATATGGACCAGCAACGAAGGCGGTGAAAAGATACACCTGATGCAAACGGCAAATGAGGGCGATGAAGCTTACTGGGTCGGCAACCAGATTTTCAGCATCCTACAGCAACAACAACTTCCCAACAGCGATTTTGCTGTCCTGTATCGCACCAACGCCCAGTCACGCGCCATGGAGGAAGCCCTGCGCAGGATGAACATCCCTTACAGGATCTTTGGCAGTGTATCTTTTTACCAGCGCAAGGAGATCAAAGATCTGCTGGCCTATTTCCGCCTGGTCATCAACCCGGTGGATGAAGATGCGCTGCTGCGGGTGATCAACTTTCCGGCACGTGGTATAGGGGCCACTACGGTAAACCGCCTTGTGGCAGCGGCCAACGACCTCAACAAGCCCCTGTGGGATGTAGCCTCCGATCCGGCGGCACATCAGGTTCAACTCAACAGCGGCATCACCAGAAAACTGTCTGAGTTCATTACCATGGTCAAAAGCTTCTCAGCAAGACTTTTTAAGATCAATGCCTTTGAGATGGGTGAACTGATCGTCAACAAATCGGGCATCCGGAAGCTCTATTTTGAAGATGGCAGCCCGGAAAGCCTGAACAGGCGCGACAACATTGAAGAGCTCCTCTCAGGCCTGAAAGACTTTGTCAGCTCAGATGCGGAGCTGGAAGAGAATGGAGGACTGCGCACACTGGATGAGTTCATGCAGGACATTGCCCTGCTCACGGATGCGGATACCCGGGACGACAACCCCCAGGATACAAACAAAGTGTCGCTGATGACTATTCATGCGGCCAAAGGGCTGGAGTTCCCTTACGTGTTCATAACCGGTGTGGAGGAAAACCTTTTCCCATCACAGCTTTCCATTAACAGCCAGGAAGAACTCGAGGAAGAGAGAAGACTTTTTTACGTAGCCATCACACGTGCCATGAGACAGGCAACCATCACCTGGGCAGAAACAAGGTTCAGGTATGGCAACTTTAACCTTTGTGAACCCAGCCGTTTCATAGACGAGCTGGATCCGGATTACGTACACTACCTGTCAGCTCCGGGGCGCCAGAGACTGAAAGCCAGCCAGGCAGAAAGCTTCACCCAGAGCCGCCAGCGCTTTAAAAAGATCACCGGGACATTTGACAAGGAAGTAAAAGAGGAAAAAGAAGCCGGAGCAAAACCCGCGCAGGACGACCAGGATGGTTTTGCCATCCTCGACCCCTCCATGATACATGTTGATATGGAGGTCAAACACCAGCGCTTCGGAAAAGGAAAGATCATAGCCCTGGAAGGAGCCGGTAAAAGCGCCAAAGCCACTGTAATGTTTGCAGGTGCTGGCAAAAAACAGCTGCTGCTGAAGTTTGCCAGATTGAAAATATTGGAATAAAGAGACTTAGGCATATCATTAAATTCATTATCTTTGCATAAAAATCTATCCTTCAGTATAATCCCGGATTAAAAAACATAATATGGAGTATAACAGCTCAAGAGACAAAATGGTTATTTCGGAATATGGACGAAATATCCATAAGATGATCGACCATATCAAGTCAGTAAAAGACCGTGACAAACGCAACCAGCTTGCCCGGGCCACCATTAATGTAATGGGGCAACTAAACCCCCATCTTCGCGATGTAAATGATTTTAAACATAAACTGTGGGACCACCTTTTCATCATGGCTGACTTTGACCTTGATGTAGACAGTCCTTACCCGCTTCCATCAAAGGAAACCCTTACGAGGAAACCGGAACCACTCAAATATGCCACCAACAATGTGACTTTCAAGCATTATGGCCGGCACATCGAAAGGATGATCGAGAAAGCCTGTGAGCTGGAAGACGGGTTTATGAAAGACACCCTGATAAAACTCATCGCCAACCACCTCAAAAAGTCATACCTTACCTGGAACAGGGATGACGTGACGGATGAGGAAATCGCAGAACACCTTTCCATTATGTCTGATGGCAAGCTGAACCTGGAAGATAACATAAAGCTTAACCAGACCAGTGATATCTTAGCCAAAAACAAGAAGAAAAAATACCAGGGGCGACAGTCAGGCAAGAACTACGGTCCTAAAGGCCGGAAGCATTAATACAGGCCAGCCTTGCATCCCTGATTTATCTTGATTACCCTACGTCCGGACAGCAGTCTGGCGATTGACATATTTTTTGATATCCGTATACAAAACATTCGGCTTATGGGATCATTTGAAATCCATGGAGGACAGCAGCTCCAAGGCGAAATCCATCCACAGGGAGCAAAAAATGAAGCGCTGCAGATATTGTGCGCCACCCTGCTCACGAACAAAGAGATCATTATAGACAACATCCCCCGCATCCGGGATGTGTTAAAGCTAATTGACCTGCTGGAAGACTTCGGCGTAGAAGTTAAGCAGCTGAGCGACCACAAATATTCTTTTTGTGCCAGTAACATTAACCTTGATCTGCTGCAGGATGATGTATTCAGGTCAAAGGTGGCACAACTGCGGGGTTCGGTCATGATTGTAGGCCCGCTGCTTGCACGCTTTGGCAAGGCATCTATTCCGAAACCCGGAGGGGATAAAATCGGACGTCGCAGGCTCGACACGCATTTTATCGGACTGGAAAAGCTAGGCGCCAGGTTTCATTATGACAAGGATGAATCCTTTTACCAAATCGAAGGCAAGGGGCTTACGGGCTGCGACATGTTGCTCGACGAAGCCTCGGTAACGGGAACGGCCAACATCATCATGGCAGCCACGCTTGCAAAAGGAAAGACCACAATTTATAATGCTGCCTGCGAACCCTATATCCAACAGCTCTGCCACATGCTCAACAGGATGGGTGCCAATATTTCAGGGATCGGCTCCAACCTTCTCACCATACAGGGCGTGGAAGGTCTTACGGGATGCAGGCACCGCATGTTGCCCGACATGATTGAAATAGGCAGTTTTATTGCCATGGCTGCCATGACACGCTCAGAGGTGGTTATCCGTAATGTGGGGTACGAACACCTGGGCATTATTCCTGAGGTGTTCCGTAAGCTGGGTGTGGTGATGGAGCGCCGTAACGATGACCTGTTCATCCCGGCACAGAACAGCTATGAGGTAGACACCTATATCGACGGCAGTATCCTATCCATCAGCGATGCACCCTGGCCAGGATTCTCTCCCGACCTTTTAAGCGTGATCCTGGTACTGGCCACCCAGGCCAAAGGCAGCGTACTGGTGCATCAAAAAATGTTCGAAAGCAGACTGTTCTTTGTCGACAAGCTCATCGACATGGGCGCACAGATCATCCTGTGCGACCCCCACCGTGCCACAGTGATCGGCCTGGATCGAAAATATCCGCTTAAACCCCTGGAAATGACCTCACCCGACATCAGGGCAGGTGTTGCCCTGCTCATCGCAGCCCTCAGCGCCGAAGGCAAAAGCACCATTCATAACATAGAACAGATTGACAGAGGTTACCAGTTTCTGGATACCCGCCTGCAAAAACTGGGGGCACAAATTAAAAGACTTTAGACTGACAAAATGACGCAATCATTTTTATGGCAAAGCTTTTGCAAACAATCATCTGGTTAAGTCTAACTATTTTAAACAGGTTTCAGCATAATGCACAAGATAGATAAACAACAGAAAGAAGAAAATAAGAAGGCAAATCAGCCACAACCGGCTGCCGGAAAAGAGGAAAAAGGAAAACACCGTAACAAGAAAAAAGGAAAGGACCTGGAGGAACAACCCATGGAAAACAGCCATGATGAGCTGACCGCAGAGCTGGAGTCTACCAGGCAGGAGATCAAAAACCTGCAAAACCAGGTTGAAGAAGCTAATGATAAGTTTCTGAGGCTGTTTTCTGAATTTGACAACTACCGTAAGCGGGTCACCAGGGAGCGCCTTGAACTCGCTAAAACAGCCGCCGAAGGAGTGATATCTGCCCTTTTACCCGTACTCGACGACCTGGAGCGTGCCAGCC
>SLEW01000236.1 GCA_007124575.1 Bacteroidales bacterium
TGTAATTTCAGACCAGCTGTAATGAATTATATCCTCGATATCATGCTGGATATTGAAAGGGATAAAGACTGGCATACGCACTTCTATGAAGAGTATCTTGAAGAAAAAGAAGAGGCCATGAAGCGCAGAAAGGCCATTGAGGATGCAAGAAAAGCAAATACAGAACCCTCTCTTGAGCTGAAAGAATATGCGGGACATTATCACCACAAGGTATATGATAATGCGCATGTTTACAAGGACAACGACGGGCGGCTGATCATGCAACTATGGGATGATGAAGAGATGATCGCTGATCTTGAGCACTGGCACTTTAACACATTCCGTGCCCACTGGAGAAACCCGTCCATGCGCGAAAAGTTCGTCACGTTCCAGCTGGATGAACTGGGAGAGGTAAATGAACTACATGTGAATTTTACCCTCAGGCAAATCCTGATATCGGTGGGCATCTATCCTGCCGATTATTACCGTATCGTAAAATACACAAAAGAAGAGTCTTAAACTGTTGGCATATTAAAAAAATAATTACCTTTGCACCTCATTTTAGACACATTATAGTGCAATCATTACGAACCTATTAAACACATCAAAATGCAAAGACAGTACGAAACCGTTTTCATTATGACTCCCGTTTTGTCTGAAGAACAGATGAAGGAAGCGGTAAGTAAGTTTCAGGACTACCTGAAAAAGCAAGGAGCTGAGATCGTGCATGAAGACAATTGGGGCTTACGCAAGATGTCTTATCCGATCCAGAAAAAATCCACCGGCTTTTATCACCTGGTTGAATTCAAGGCCGACACCCAATTGTTAAAAGATTTTGAGCTTCAGCTCAAAAGAGATGAGCGGGTAATACGCTTCCTTACCGTTTCATTGGACAAACACGCCATTGCTTATAATGAAAAGAAGCGGAGGGAAAAAGAAGCCGCCAAAGACAAGGAAGCTGAAAAAGAACAGGAAAAGTAAACAGGTAGTATCTTAAACGACATTAACAAATGGCAACTCAACAAAATTCAGAAATCCGGTATCTGGTACCCATTGCCGTAGATATCAAAAAGAAAAAATACTGCCGTTTCAAGAAGGCAGGAATCAAATACATCGATTACAAAGACGCAAATTTTCTGCTGAAATTTGTAAACGAACAAGGCAAGATCCTTCCCAGAAGGATTACCGGAACATCAGTGAAATATCAGCGCAAAGTGGCCAAAGCCATCAAGAGGGCACGTCACCTTGCCATTATGCCTTATGTAGCGGATCTTTTAAAATAGGGAGGTACAATTATGGAAATTATTCTGAAACAAGATATCCCCAACCTGGGGTTCAAAGATGACCTGGTAACCGTTAAAGACGGCTTTGCGACAAATTTCCTGATCCCTAAAGGCATGGCTATCATGGCTGTTCCTTCGGAGAAGAAAAAACTTGCGGAAACAATCAGGCAAAGACAGTTTAAAGAAGAAAAAGTCAAAAAAGAAGCAGAAAAGCTTGCCGAAAAGCTTCAGGATATTGAAGTGAAGATAGGTGCCAAGGTAGGTACTTCCGGTAAGATATTCGGCTCGGTCAATGCCCTGCAAATAGCGGATGCCATTAAAGAACAGTTCGACCTGGACATCGACCGCAAGAAGATCATGATCGACGGCGACGCCATCAAGGAAGTAGGTACGTATAAAGCTACCATCAACCTGCACAAAGAGGTGCGTCCTGACATTAAATTTGAAGTGGTGGGCGAATAAGCCCCGGCACACATACACAGCAAAAAACCTGTCCACACCAGACGGGTTTTTTTATACGTTAGACCGGTAGTTCAATCAAAACAGGCAATGGTGATGCCGGCAAGGTAGTAAAAAGCACCGGATGTTATCATCAAATCAGATAAAGCACATACAGTCGTTGCGGATGAAGAAATTTCGCGACCAGCATGGTCTTTTTATGGCGGAGGGTGATAAGATTGTCAGGGAACTTCTGGGAGGGCCATTGGAGGTTGACATGCTATGTGCCTTGCCGGAATGGATAAGCAGATGGCGGGCTCAGATTCCGAAAGAGCTTACCTGCCATGAGGTAGATCAGAAAACCCTCGGGCGCCTCAGCACATCACAAAGTCCAAACCAGGCACTGGCCGTTGTGAGGCAGCCCGCTTATGAATTGCCCTCCTCTTTTGACAAAAAAGATCTCATCCTTTTACTGGATACAATACAAGACCCGGGAAACCTGGGCAGTATCATACGCACAGCCGACTGGTTTGGCATACGTCACGTCCTGTGTTCGCACAACACGGCCGACATCTATAACCCAAAGGTAATTCAGGCTACCATGGGCTCTTTCATCCGCACGAAGGTCTATTATACAGATCTTGCCAGAGTGATGCGTGAGCATAAGGGCCAGATGTTTTTTTATGGTACATTTATTGACGGAAAGAATGTGTTTGACACGGCTGTGAGGCTGCCTGCTGCCATTGTAATTGGTAATGAGTCCCGTGGCATCACGGAGGAGATTGCCCGCTTTGTGGATCAAAGAATAGGTATCCCGTCCGGCTCTCATACAGATATAAGCGGGGCCGAATCCTTAAATGCGGGTATTGCAGCGGGCATCATGATGGCCTGTTTCCGCCATATGACAGGCTAGTTTCAGGGTGTTCGGCAGCCACTGGCTTCATCCGTGTGCAGGCCTGAACAATCGCCTTTTATTGTTGTTAACCTATAAAAATAATATCTGATTATGGAAGCCATACTTCTCGCTATATTACTTCTGGCAATGGCCATCGGTGGCATTGCCATCAAAATGTTTCTCAAGCCGGGTGCCACCTTTACCAAATCGTGCACCAGCACCTATGATCCGGATTCCGGCAGGTCGCGGTCCTGTGCGTGTGCTTCAGGCGTGCCTGAAGATTGTAAAAGCAACAAGGATAATAAGCCTGAGGAAGTATAAGGATTAGATCAGAGGGGTAAATCAGCCCAGGAGTTCCCGTACATTTTCGTTTTTCATCACAGAGAAAAATTCGTTTACGGCAGGCTGTGTAGAATGCAAAGCTTCTCTAATCGGACCTTCGAATGCCACAACACCGTTATCCAGAAAAACAATCCTGTCGGCTACCCGCAGGATACTCGACACTTCGTGGGTGACCATGAAGATCGACACCCCCAGTTTGTTTTTAAGATTAAGGATCAGGCGGTCGAGGGCTTCCAGTGATACGGGGTCAAGGCCGGCGCCGGGTTCATCGAAGAAAAGCACAGGCGGATCCATGACAATGGCACGGGCCAGTGCTGCGCGTTTCAGCATGCCGCCACTGAGCTGAGACGGGTACAGGTAAAACGCATGCTGCAGGTTCACAAGGCCCAGCTTCATGAACACGATCTCATCGATCAGCTCCGGGGTCAAATTGGTATGCTGCGCCAGGGGTAATCCTACGTTTTCAGCCACCGTAAGCGAGTTGAGCAACCCCCCATTCTGATAAAACACACCCATCTGCAGATACAAAGCAACCTGCTCATCCTCCCGCATGCGGGAAATGTCTTTTCCCAGGACAAAGAGAGACCCCCTTTCAATGGGCAACAACCCCAAAAGGTGGTTCAGCACGGTAGTCTTACCAGAACCACTACCACCAAGGATTACTGTAACCTCGCCCTTGTTGGCAGAAAAGGAGACGTCCGACAATACCACAACCTCATCATATGCGGCATAAAGGTTCTTTACTTCTATTATTTTTTCCTTGTTCATCCTTTAATAAAAGATTACACCCAGAATACTATCAGCCAGAATAACGAGCGTAATGGATACGACTACGGCTACGGTGGTGACTTTTCCAACGCCTTCTGCCCCTTTCTCCACCCTGAGGCCATAAAAGCTACCAGTAAGCACAATCAGGGCAGCATATACCTGGCTTTTCACAAGTGCGGTAAGCAGGTCTTTGTTTTGCATGATATCAGCCATCCGGTTGATGAAGATCTCCGGGGTAATGTCAAGGTATACATATGCCGCCAGCCCCCCTCCCAGGATGCCGGCCACGTTGGCAAACACTATCAGAAAGGGCATGGTTAACATACAGGCATATAGCTTGGGGACGATCACAAAACGATTAGGGTTCAAGCCCATGGTCTTAAGTGCATCCAGCTCGGCTGTTACCTTCATGGTAGCGATTTCGGCAGCGATGGCTGATCCGCTTCGCCCGGCCACGAGTATAGCCGTGATAAGCGGCCCCATTTGGCTCATAATGGAAAAAACCACCACGTCGACAACAAAGATATTGGCACCAAACGCTCTCAGCTGGCCTGCTGAATGAAGGGCGAGCACATAACCGATCACAAAGGTTAGAAAAACCACAATAAACACGGCATTTGCCCCAATCAGGACTGACTGGTTAATGAATTCTCCCTTGCGCCGGGCGCGGCGATTGAAAACATCGGTGATTCCCCAGTAGAAAATATTGGAGGCCAGCAATATAAAGCCAAGAACATAGGAAGAAAAAAAGTGATGTGTCTGCGCACCAAGATCTTCAAAAAACGCAGGCCGGCGCAGTGGATGAATTTCCACTTCTTCCCCTGGGTAAAACAAACGAATCTTATCAGTAACAGAGGAGGATGCTCCCTCCAGATCAGTAACTATTTGTTTTTCCCCGAGCTTTTTTCGCAGGTAATACAGTGCCATTACGCCGGCACTGTCAATGTGTGTAAGGGAAGAGAGATCAAAGACAAGCTTTTTCTGCTCCATCTCCCGGGAAAACTTCATGACCTTCCTGGTGAACTCAGCTGCCTCTCCCACGGTAAGTTCTCCTGAAAGGGACATCACAGAGCCTTCCATGCGTACCTTTAGCCGGTTTTCACAACAATACTCGAAAGACGCCTTTTGTCGCTTTTTACGCATGATCTACAATCTCTGTTATGGTCTGTTTAATGGCTTGATTCCAGGACTTCCACGCTAAAATCATGCAGTTCTTCAATAAACATTTGGCTTATGGCCCTGGCAAAACTGTTCAGGTTTTTTGTCTCCAGCTCCATGTTTCTGTCAGCCGTATGGTGGAGCAAGATATTCCCTTCGTTTTGCCCATCCAGCAGGGAAAAGTCAACCTTCAGCCTGGCACGAATAATGTCATCCCTTGTGTCCAGCTCGAGAACCAGCACCTGGGTATTCAAAATATAATCTGTCGCCTGGATAATGCGACCGTACATGACTTCTTCAAAAACCTGGTTTTCCTGATAAAAATCCAGCAATAGCTGTGTAAAAGCTTTCTCAGGCCGAATAGCCCATTCATTAAAGTTAAAGTACCTTATCTGATGCGTGTCTTCACGAACGGCAATCTGATGCGAGGCGTAGGCATCCGTAATACCTGCATTCGCAATCAGGATGCTTCCCTGCAACACAGACAACCGCTCCGGCCAGTCCCCTTCATACTGTGATGGCAGTTCAAGCAGGTAATATTGTTGGGTCACAGGCTGACTGCTCCTGCATCCGGCAAAGACCAAGGCTGACAGTAAGGCCATCAGGAATATCTTCTTCATAATAATATGTTATGTTGTGGTGGTTGGATAAATAGCTGGCATATAATTGACTTAATGAATAACAAAAACGGACTCACAAAGCATGTACGGCTTTATTCGTCATCAAGCATCTGATCGGGTGAATCCTTGATTCTGGGACGGCGAATCAGCACGGAAGGGTTGGTGTTAACCTTTCTCGAGACTTCATGAATATTGTTGAGTGTATATTGCAAGATCATAATATTATCAGTCAGGATCTCGCTGCCTTTGTCGATATCCTCTCCAACCTTGCGCAGAAGCAATTGAGTCTCCGCTGTGGCTTCAGCGAGTTGTGTAATAAGTTCATTCAGATTTGCCTCTTTCAATGTAAGGGAGAGATCCTGGAAATTGCCCAGCACCTGGGCAAGCGTATCACCTTGCATGATCTCATTAAAGCGTGAGACGGCAAAAAACATCTCTTCTGATGTTTTATCCAGATCTGAGGTAAACTTATTCATTGCAATAAGACTTTCCCTTATGTCCTGACGGTTTTCTGCAATAAGTTCATCCACCCCTGAAACAGTATGGGTAGCTTCTTCGGTGAACCTGGAAATATCCTGCGCTGTTTTGGTAAAGGCCTCCATGTTATCCGGATGCGTAAAAACCTGCAGGTTGTTGAGCACTTCCTCCAGCCGGAAGTAAATGTCTTCCGCTTTACCGGTAATATCTTCGGCAAAGGAGGTTCCTGGCTGAATATAGTCGCCGGGTTCGAGAAAGTCAGCTTCCTCGGTACCCCCTTTGATTTCAATGGTTCGAAGTCCTGTGATGCCCATGGCCACGATATCGGCCTCAGCATCTTCCTTTATTTTTGTGTTTTCCTGCAGGGACAATTCCACGATAATGACGTTGAAATCAACCGGCGAGATTTTGATATCAGCTATGGAACCAACATTGATACCCATGTATTTTACGGGACTGCCAACCTCCAGGCCGGCTACAGACACATCGTGGTAAGCGACAAAATATTGTTCTTTACGCTCAAATAATCCCCTGGCGGTAAAATAACCAATGAGGACAAGCAAGAGTGCGGCGCTCACCGTGATGAATATGCCTAGTCGGATTTTTTGCGCTCTTTTCATGATGAGTGCATGGTTTTGTTTGTGTAACTGTTTAGATGTAAAGATACAAAATAATTATTAAAAAAAACAGGATTAACAGCACCTGCTTAAGCCCGGGAGAACGCACAGGAACCAACAGCGCACGCATTATTTTGCGCTGCACGACCTTTATCGGGCAAACAAAGAGTGCATGATAGATAGGCCTGGGAACAGGCAAAAACTATCTTATAAGTCATCACGGGTAAGCAAATCCAGTCCTGTGGTAGCATGGTACTCAAACTTACCGCGGTCGTCGGTGCTGAAGACAAAATAGGCCTCAAGGTCGTCGCGGCTTTCAA
>SLEW01000028.1 GCA_007124575.1 Bacteroidales bacterium
AATGGCTGCTGCTTCAACGTCATATTCAATCTGTTTTTAGCGCTCTTGTTATCTCTCTTTTACCCGTAGGCCCCGGAGGGTGTGTCAGGATGAAACCACATGCTTTTAGTGCCCTTTTTACTTCCCCCTTTGCACAATACGTGGTGAGGATGCCTCCTGTCCGCATGGTCCGGTATATGCGCGCAAACAGATTAACATCCCACATTTCCGGCTGAAACTGGGGAGCAAAGGCATCATGATATACCATATCAAATTGATTATCCGGTAAATCCAGTTCCTGTACCCTATGTTTATGTTTTACCATATGAAACTTACCTGATAAAAAGGTTCTCTTTCCATAAGGCATCCCATGCATGTGCAAAAATTCTTCCCTGAAACGGCCACCTGCCACCTGGCCGGCCAGGTTGATGTTTTTGGCTTCGTCCATGCTTAAAGGATAAGGCTCAACAGCCACATATTCCACTTCCAGGCTTTCTGCTGCGGAACGCTCAAGGGTAAGGATCGCGTTGAGGCCGGTGCCAAAGCCTACCTCCAGAACATTGATCTGCCTTTGACAACAGCTAACATGGTCAAAGCCCTGCTCAATGAATACATGGCGGGATTCGCTAACCGCGCCATGCGTCGAGTGATAATGTTCATCCAGACCTGGCAGGTATAACGTATGCGAACCGTCGGCTGTAGTTTTGCTATATCGCTCGTAAAACTTATCCAAAAAAGAAAATTTTCTTCAAAATTAAACAAAAGACTCGTTTCACTCATTAAATATGCATAAATTATAGTTAATTCATCTTTTTCAACTAATCACTGACTAATACCTGTCGATATGAGTAAGTTTAAAATCTGGATGGCACAGATTCGTGCCGATTTTCTTGTTCTGGCTGTTTTTTTGGTGGCCATTGGCCTGGCATATGCTGCGCTTTACCAGTCTGAATCGTTTAACTGGCTTCATGCCATTATAATTGCCGTTGGGACCATTTCTGCCCATATTTCCGTAAACCTCTTCAATGAACTTTCAGATTATTATACGAAAATTGATTTTCGCACGAGCAGGACTCCTTTTAGTGGCGGAAGCGGAATGCTAAGCGGTGGAAAGACGAAACCCGGGCAAGTAAAGGCCGGTGCCATAGCCAGCCTCTCGTTGTCTGCTGTCATAGGCATTTATTTCACGTTTACTGCACACTGGTCCATATTAATCTTTGCCATCATAGGTGCCACGGCCATCGTATTCTATACGAACTTCCTGGCTCGCTATCTTTTAGGAGAGTTTTTTGCCGGTCTGGCTCTAGGCTCCCTGGTGGTCATTGGTGCATATATTGCTATGGCAGCAACACCCGGACAAGCCCTCAGCGATATCGTGCCCCTGGAAGTATGGCTTATCTCCATCCCTCCAGGTATCCTCACATTCCTGCTTCTTTTGTTAAATGAGTTTCCCGATGTGGAGGCCGACAAGACAGGAGGACGAAGGCACCTGGTCATCACATTTGGCAAGAAAATAGCTGCGGGGATTTATACCGCGGGAATACTGGCGACCTATGCTGTTATCATTATCCTGCCAATCGCAGGCATTTCCTCTTACTGGCTTTATCTGGCCCTGCTGCCTCTGCCGGTGGGGTTAAAAGCATCACAGATTGCCCTGTCACATGGACACGACAACGTCAGGCTTCTTCCTGCGCAAGGAATGAATGTAGTAACCGTGCTCGCCACAGACCTGCTTATCGCCGTTTCCGTTATCATACAGCTCTGGTAACAGACCCACGACTGGGGGATGGTTATTGTGGGCTGGTAGCTGGGCGCTGTGATGGTTGAAAGGGTTGCCGGGGTTAAAGGGTTGCCGGGGTTAAAGGGTTGCCGGGTTAGAAAGATTGAAAGGGTTACCGGGTTGACCTTTTGACTTTTTGAAAATATGCTTCATTTGGTTTTTGATAGCTCTGCCACGTAGTTGTAGTTATCGCCTGTATATATAATCCGGGTTTTCAGCCCGCACATGCGTGCAGTATATTCCAGGCTGTCAGGGTCCACGAAAAGCCAGGGAAAAGGCTTTGTTTCAAGGTCCTGGCATATAAGGCGGTATTCAAGCTCACCATAATACTTCTCTCCCATGGGGATGCGATAAGACCCATCTTCATCCTCATACATGTACATAATATCAGTTGATTCTATATAGATCAATCCTCCCGCGGAGAGTAATTCTTCAGCATGGTTTAGAAGTTTTTTCAAGCTTTTCAGGTCACCTGCCAGTCCGGCACCGTTCATCAGAAAGAGTATGGTATCAAAGTGGTCTTTATTTAAATCATAGAAATCACCACAATGTGTTTCTTTCACACCGCGCTGCCGCATGGTCTCCACCGCCCCCGGAGAAACATCCAGGGCGAGAACCTGCAACCCTCGTTTTTGCAGTTCAAGCGCATGACTGCCGGCACCGGCCCCGACGTCCAGCACACGACCACCCGAACGCTCAATGACGAGCTTTTCCCCCTCCGGCATATCATCCCAGGACCTGAAAAAGTAAGATACCGGAAGTTTCTCCGGCCCTGAGATATCCGTATATACTGTTATCTCCAGGTCTTTTTTGCCGGTCATATAATCCTGAAAAGCTTTCCCGAAAACATCCATCGTTATTTCCATTTATCCTATGCCAGACGGCTCAAGTGCTATCCTTAAACCCGTCAACCCTCTTAATCCGGCAACCCATTACTTAAGCGACAAACCGCGAACTCCAAACCCGCTAACCTTATCCCACATATCTAATCAAGATTGTTTCTGAACAGCAGACATGCATCCCCATAGCTCAGGAAGCGATAATTCTTCTTCAGGGCATGAGCATACATATCCTTCCAGCGATCTCCCACAAATGCAGCCACCAGTAACAGGAGTGTGCTGCCAGGCTGATGGAAATTGGTAACCAGCGCATCGGTCAGGGCAAAGTCATATCCAGGGACAATGATCAGGGCCGTCTCCCCTTCGAGGCTATCCTTTCCTTGTTTGCCAATATATTCAGACAAAGCGGAAAGTGCTTCTTTCTTATCAGGCAACGCTCCTTTCCATTCATAAGGAGCCCATTGTGAAAGAAAAACACGGTCAGCTGGTGGCATGTGTCCGCGGGCTAGCTTTGCTCCTATCCAGAAGATACTCTCCAGCGTACGCATACAGGTTGTTCCCACAGGAACCACCGGGGCATCCTGTTTAAGGAGCTTGTCAACAAAAGTCTTTTCAATGATGAATTGCTCCGCATGCATGTGATGCTTTCCGATGGTTTTGGCTGTTACCGGTTTAAATGTTCCGGCGCCCACATGCAGGGTGATGTAATCTACAGATATGTCTGTTTTTTTTAATGTGCTGAAAACCCGGTCGGTAAAATGCAGGCCGGCAGTTGGGGCTGCCACGGAGCCATCTTCCCGGGCAAAAATCGTCTGATACGTGGTTTTGTCTTTGTCTTCGGCTGGCCGGATAATATATGGGGGCAAAGGGGTTTTTCCCACCTTTTCCAGAACCTCTGCAAAACTCATATTTGCAGGCTTCCAACTGAAGTCCACCAGATAGCCGTCGGCCTGTTTTTCGCCTTTAAGCGCCTGAAGCACAAAAGTGCCATCAGGGCTGGCAATGGTAAGTGGGCCTGACTTCCATTTCTTAGCATTTCCCACCAGGCAAAGCCAACGCACAGGAGAGGGTGCGCCAAGGGCAAGTGCCACATCATAAAAGGGATTTTCGGGTTGCAGGCAGAAAACCTCGATGCGTGCTCCTGTTGCTTTGAAAAATTCAAGCCTGGCCTGTACCACCCTGGTATTATTGAAAACCATTAGGCTGCCTGGGGCAAGTTCATCGGCAATATGGCTGAAACGGGTATCTATGATCTGTTTGTCCTTGTATACAAGCAGTTTTGACGTATCACGTCCGGCAAGAGGATATGCAGCAATTCGAGACTCCGGAAGATCATACGTATAATCTCCGGCTGACAAACCACGCACACGCTCTATTTTTGGTTTTTGGCTCACACGGTTCAATATTATCAGGGATTATTGTTTGCCCTTAGTGGCAAGTGAAGCGATCGTGTTTCTGTTAAAAGGATTCATCAGGTCTTTCCCTTCCGGGGTATAGAGCGAGTCCAGTTTAGACTGGTAATACTTATGTATGGCGGGGCGGACAATCTTCATGGTGCTGTTCATCAAACCATTGGCTTCTGAAAATGGTTCTGAAATGAATGCGGCGGCTGTGGGCAGCCATCGGGGCGGGAACATTCCTGCGAACTCACCTCCCTGCATAAACCGCTCGATTTCATAGCGCAGCTTCAAAAGAACAGCACGCTGGCCTTCTTCAGATGTCACATCCAGCTCTTTTTTCCTGATATAATCCTGTACGATTGATTTATTGATCACAATCAGCCCAACGGTATAGGTGTTCTGATTGTTATACAGCATCACCTGGTCGAAAAAAGGAGATTTTTCCACCATGGCCTCTTCGATTCCCTCGGGACTGTATTTTTCACCGTCGCTGCCAATCAGCAGACTTTTTGTTCGTCCCTGCACATGCAGATACCCATCCTGATCCAGGTAACCCAGGTCTCCGGTATAGAGCCATCCTTCCCTTATGATTTCACGGGTAGCTTTTTCGTTATTCCAGTATCCCATCATAACGTTATCACCTCTTACCACGATCTCCCCCTGTTCGCCAATGGCTTTTTCACCACCATTTTCTCCACATATCTTCAGGTCCAGCCAGGGCACGACCTTTCCTGAGGAGCCTATCTTATGGTGATCAGGGGTGTTGGAGGAAATAACCGGTGAGGCTTCTGTAAGGCCATACCCCTGGTACATGGGCATGCCGAGAGCATAAAAAAAGCGCTGCAAGTCAATATCCAGCAAGGCACCGCCGCCCACGAAAAACTCCAGCCTTCCTCCAAATCCTGCCCTGATCTTCCTGAAGAGGATCTGATCAAAAAGCCGATATACCGGGCCAAGCAGTTTACCTGGTCCGGTTGCCTTATTATGCCCTTCCCGGTTATATGCATAGGCTGCTTTCAGGCCCACCCGGAAGAGCAACGATGCCAGGGCACCTTTTTCTCGTACTCCTTTTTCAATGTTTTTCCGGAAGTTCTTTGCCAGGCTGGGAACACTCAACAGAAAGTGCGGCTGCACCTCACGGATACAGACAGGAATATTTTTAATGGTCTCATTCAGGGTCTTTCCCAATTTGAGTGACGCCAGGCTGGCACCATTCCTGATCAGGGCATAGATACCAACGGTATGCGCGAAAGAGTGATCCCATGGCAGAATGTGCAGAGAAGTATATTCTGGTGGCACCACAAAGATAGCAGAGGCCTGTTCTACGTTATGCAGATAATTCAGATGGCTTAGCATGATTCCTTTGGGGTCAGCAGTGGTGCCGGAGGTATAACAGATGTTGGCACAGTCACCCGGGTTGAGAGACTCCTTGACTATTTCCAACTCAGCCTCCAGGATATCTTTTTTCTGATCACCAGCAAACCTTAATTCTTCAATAAAACATACGGGCTTTGAAGTTTTGTCTTGCGCCAGCCGGGCAGCTTCATCAAGCGGATCAAGCACGATCACCATCTCCAGGTCTTCCAGCTGATCGAGCAGATTAAAGACTTTGTGCTGATGGTTTCCTGATACGATCACCGCCTTGCAACCTGCATGTTGCAACCGAAAATGAAGGTCTGCGGGCTCTTCGATCTTTACCGACAAGGGTACACAGATCGCGCCGCAAAACAAGATGGCCAGCTCGCTTATGACCCAATCATTTCGTCCTTCAGAGATCAAGGCAACCCTGTCGCCCTTACCGATGCGCTTACTAACAAGGCCGCGGGCTGTACGCCTCACGGAATCATAGGCCCTGGCGTATGTCATCCCCTCATATGCTGTATGACGATTTTCTTTTAACAGGATGTTCTCCGGAAAAGTGTTTACACTATTCTCGAAAAGGTGAGCCAAACTAAGGTGCTTCATACCTGATAGCCTATGATTTATAAAATATTTCCGACAAAAAAGTTTAACCCATCAAAAAAACCGCCGTAAACACGCACAAATAACGTAATTTTGTGCGTGTTTACCAAGCAAATTAATCGGCATGTGGCCTGTGTGCCGCTGTATTACCAATAAAACCACAGATAGAGGTTATCACGGAAAATAAAGGTTTGACAATACGAATAACATATGAAGAGTCCATTTAACCCTGTCTTTTTTTCTGTCATTAAAGAATACAAAAAAAAATTTCTGCTTCCTGACCTTACCGCCGGTATTATCGTAGGTATTGTCGCACTCCCCCTTGCTATAGCTTTTGCCATTGCCTCAGGAGTACCACCGGAGATGGGACTTATCACTGCGGTCATGGTAGGTTTTTTCGTGTCTTTTCTGGGGGGATCCAGGGTGCAGATCGGTGGTCCTTCCGGTGCTTTTATTGTGGTGATGTATGGTATCATGCAGCAGTTCGGGCTTCAGGGTGTGGTCATCGCCTCCATTATGGCTGGTATTATGTTACTTATCATGGGATTGATACGTGCCGGCACGATCATCCAGTTTATGCCATATCCTATCGTGGTAGGCTTTACCAGTGGGATAGCACTCATCATCTTCACCACGCAGATACAGGAGTTTTTCGGCTTTCCGGGCAATGGCTTACCACCTGATCTCGTAGGAAAGTGGAGCTATTATGCCGCCTATTATACAGACATCAACTACGTGGCAGGAGGCCTTGGCCTGATCACAATATTGATCACCGTGCTGTGGCCAGGTATTTACCGTAAGATTCCCGGATCCCTGGTTGCCATCATTGTCGTTTCACTCATCACAAACTTTTGGGGCCTGGATGTGGAAACCATAGGGAGCAAGTTCGGTCAGTTTTCAGCATCCTTTGCACTGCCCGACTTCGGAGATG
>SLEW01000018.1 GCA_007124575.1 Bacteroidales bacterium
AGGCGCCTAATTATTTAAAGCAGGCCCTCGGGTGGTCGTATCATGCGCCTTATGCTGGTCATGATGCCATTCAGCTGGCCATAGGACAGGTATTCAATCGCGAAACGGATCATTTGTTTCCCTACTACCGTGACATGCTCATAGCCTTGTCTGCCGGGCTTACTGCAGAGGAAATATTGTTAAATGGCCTGTCGAAAGCCACTGATGTAGCAGGTGGTGGCAGGCATATGTCAAACCACTTTGCCAAACCTGAGTGGAACATTCACAATGTGTCATCGGCTACGGGTAACCATACCCTGCATGCCGTTGGTGTGGCGCGTGCCATGAAGCGATATGGTCATAAGGGAGTAGCCATCAGTTCACAGGGAGAGTCATCCGTGTCGGAAGGCTATGTGTACGAGGCCATCAATGGTGCAAGCAACGAAAAGCTGCCTGTAATCTTTGTTTTTCAGGACAACGGATATGGTATTTCTGTTCCCAAGAAGGACCAGACAGCCAACCGCAAGGTTGCGGATAACTTCCGGGGTTTTAAAAATCTTCGCATCATTTATTGTGATGGCAAGGATGTGCTTAACTCCATGAATGCCATGCAAGAGGCACGGGAGCACGCGCTGGAGACAAGTGAACCTGTTATCGTGCATGCCAGTGTAGTACGTATCGGATCGCACTCCAACAGTGACCGTCATGATTTATATCGTGATGAGCGGGAGCTTCACTGCGTGCAGGCTCATGATCCGATGCTAAAGATCCAGAAACTGCTTCTCGAAAATAAGATATACACGGAAGCGGAGCTTGATGAGATCGACAAGCAGATGAATAAAAAGATCGCTGAGGCTCACAAAAAGGTTCTGAAGGCTCCCGATCCGGATCCGGCCACCATACACGATTTTGTCATTCCTGAGCCCTACAAGGCAGAAAAGTACCCCGATGGCATTCACCAGGAAGAAGGGGAAAAGAAAAAGCTCATCACTGCTTTAAATGAGACTCTTAAGGCTGAGTTCAGGCATAACCAGGATACTTTCATCTGGGGGCAGGATGTGGCTTACAAGGAAAAAGGAGGCATTTTTAATGTCACCAAAGGAATGCAGAAAGAGTTCGGCAAGGAACGCGTTTTCAATGCTCCCATAGCCGAGGACTACATTGTAGGCACAGCCAATGGCATGAGCCGCTTTGATGAAAAGATACGCATAGTGATTGAAGGTGCTGAGTTTGCTGACTATTTCTGGCCGGCTATGGAGCAGTACGTGGAGATGACCCATGACTACTGGCGCAGTAATGGTCAGTTTTCTCCAAACGTAACCATCCGCCTTGCTTCCGGAGGGTACATCGGTGGAGGCCTTTACCACTCGCAGACCACCGAGGCTGCTCTGACTACTTTTCCCGGTATCCGGGTAGTTTATCCCTCCTTTGCAGATGATGCTGCCGGATTGCTTCGTACGTCCATGCGCTCCAAAGGGCCAACGCTCTTCCTGGAACCCAAGGCTCTTTACAACGCGAAAATAGCAGAAACCGTGGTTCCTGATGATTATGAGGTGCCTTTTGGCAAGGCGCGCATCCGCCGTGAAGGGAAAGACCTTAGCATCATCACCTACGGCAACACCACCCACATGAGTATTCAGATGGCCGACAAGATCGCAGAGGAAACCGGGAAGGAGATCGAAGTACTTGACCTCCGGTCGCTAAACCCCCTTGACACCGATGCTATCGTAGAAACTGTAAAAAAGACCAATAAAGCACTTGTTGTGCATGAAGACAAGGTCTTTTCAGGGTTTGGCGGTGAACTGGTTGCCCAGATCAACGAGCTTGCCTTTGAATATCTGGATGCTCCCGTGAAACGCGTGGGATCCACGTTTACCCCTGTGGGGTTCCACAAGAACCTGGAAAAAGCCATTCTTCCCAACAAGGATAAGATCAGGGAAGCTGCCATGGAGCTCCTCGACTTCTAAGGTACACCATTAAATTCTTCTGGTGTTTTTATTACTTTATCCGGCCACTTTTAGGGGTGGCCGGATATTTTGTGTTTATAATTCTGTATTTTGTAACTTTGCCGTCCGATTTGCAAAGTAAAGAGTCTGACCGGGCTGTAAAATTATTTTATGATCCGGTATTGTTAAACCAACAGCAATAGCATTACTATGAAAAAACAATTTACTGTTTTCTTTTTGAGCTTTTTAATCCTCGCTCCGGCATTTCATGCCATGGCCGGAGAAAGACAAGATTTTCAGGACTTACCCATATTTATGGATTTTGAGCTCTTCAATGGGGTCAATTTGAATGATGAATACCCTGGCTGGTATCAGGGAAAGGGTACACCGCCTTCTCCCAGCATCTCATCCAGCGCATGGTATCGTGCCGATGTCCTTTATGGGAAAGTGGCCGCTGGCATCAGCATGACTTATACCGGGCTGAAAGATGACTGGATCATCACCCCGGAGTTTGATGTTACCGAAAACACGAAACTGACTTTCATGGCGGCGCTGACCCGTTTCTGGAATGACCCGGTGCAGGGACATTTCGCCCATAACGACAGTCTGAGCGTTATGGTAGCCACGGATGGATTCAATTTCACCGAAACGGTACATACTTTTGATATGAGCAATCAACCTCCATGGGATGCTGACTACTATGATGTGTATTTGTCTGATTTTGAAGGGGAAACAGTACGTTTGGGCTTCTACATCACCAATGGACAGGAGACTAACAGCCTGCTGGCCTTTCATTTAACTGATATCATGGTCAAAAACGATCCGTCCCGGGATGCACTGGCTTTCGATCTGGTGCACCCCTCGCCGGTTAGCTGTTTTGAAGACGGGATGCCGGTAGTGGCCAGAATCAAAAATGACGGCCTGGAACCCATAAGCTCAGTGCCGGTAAGGGTACGCGTGCGTGGAGCTCAAACCAAAAACCTCTTTGGCTCTTATGAAGGCACCATCAATCCCGGCGAGTATGCCGACGTGGAAGTGGGCATACTCGATAATCCGCCTTATGGCGAATATGAGTTTGAAATACAAACAGAGCTCCCCGATGATGGCTTTGCTGGCAATGACGTGGCGTCTGACATCATCAGGTATCATCATGAACCAGGAGAGCTGCCCCTTCCGGAAATGAATTTTATTGGTTTTTATTATGACAACCTGGGTGATATTTATCCCGGCTGGTATCAGGCGAGAGGTAAAGACTGGCCACGGGTTGCCATGAATACCGACTGGCAGGGCTCCAATTTTGACGGAGCCCGCACGGCAAACGTCTATTTTGTTGGCCTGGGCACCGAAGACTGGCTCGTAGGGCCACAGTTCACCGCTACAGAAAACCTGGTAGTAGAATTGCGTGCTGCCGTAGAATATGACCAGGGCACTAACCAGATGGGCTCCGATGACCAGCTTGCAATCATGATCTCTCCCGATTGTGGTGAAACCTGGGAAAAAGCAGCAGCTTTTACCCAGCAGACTGGAGTGACTACCTCGCTGGAGGAATATACCTTTCATATTGGCGGCTATGCTGATGAAGACATCTTACTTGCCTTTTATGCCACCACGGGAGATGCCAATGACCCTGAGAGTTACCTCTTCCATATCACCGATGTGAAGATCAAAAATCTTTATGCCCATGATGCAGGGGTGACTCGTCTGATCGCGCCCACTACAAGCTGTGCTTTCAGCGAAGAAGAGGAAGTCATTGTACGGGTTGAAAACTTCGGCAGTGAAACCATCAACGATTTGGAGGTCGCATATCAGATTGATGATGAGGATCCCGTGGTCGAAACCATTTCTCAAAGCCTGGAATATGGCGAGACTCTTGATTATACCTTCGGTCAGACTGCTGACCTTACCGGAGATACTGATTTCTATTTCAGTGTTTACACCATGCTTGAAAACGATGAAAACCCGGATAACGACGGGCTTTATGATATCCCCGTACGTATTTCGGCATTTGATCTGGCTACCGAAGGCACCTATTCCATGGGTTTTGAAGAAGGTGAAGATTATGAAGACTGGACCGTGGAGGATGCCAATGAGGACGGTTTGACATGGGAGCGGGAGCATGATCCGCAGCATGCAAACAGCGGTGAGTATGCTTACGCTTATTATTCTAATCAATCCAGCGTGCCCAGCGACGACTGGCTGTTCAGTCCCTGCTTCAACCTGGAGGAAGGCATGACATACTATGTTAGCTTTTACTACAAAAACAGAGCCACTACCTGGCCTGAGAGCCTGCGCCTGTCCTTAGGCCAGCAAGCCACAGGAAGTGCAATGGATCAGGAACTCCTTGACCTGGGTGAAATCGATAACTCATCCCATGAAAAAGCAGAGGTGACTTTTACCGTTGACGAGGCCGGATCCTATTATTTTGGGTGGCACGCCTATGGTCCGGCAGACCAATTTGGCATGCATGTGGATGACATTACCATCTACCAGGTGTTTGACTATGACCTTGCTGTGACAGACTATGTCAGGCCCAGGAACAAAGACGGGAACTGTCAGCTTCAGGATGCCGGTTTTATCGAAGTGGAAGTCGCCAATATGGGTAGCGAAAACATCACCTCATTCGATATGGGCATCATGATTGATGACGATGATTATGTGATTAGCATAGAAGAGAATATCGATGCAGGAGAGAGCGTATGGATAAACCTTGAAAACGGCTTTTCCATTCCTGCTGACGAGGTTGTGGATATTGCTGTATGGACAGATCATCCGCAGGACATTAATGCCGCCAATGATACACTCCACATCCCCGAATACCTGATGAGTCAATATATGACCAGCTTTGATGCCAGTGAAGATTTTGACGGGTGGAGCAGCCTGAGCTTCGACGGTGTGAATGAGTGGCACCACCTGGAGAACCCATCTGTTTCACGAACCGGCGACTTTGTTTATGCCTTACGCACAGATGGTGCCAACGGCAACACAGGCAGCGACGATTGGCTGTTCACTGAATGCTTCTACCTGGAGGCGGGCACCTGTTATGACATCAGCTTCTTTTACCGCTCACATTTCTCCACGGAAAACCTCAGGCTGCACATGGGTGATGCCCAGGACCCGGATGCCATGGAGGAGCTGCTGATTGACCTTCCGGAATTTAATACCAATACCTACGAACATGCATCACAGCAGTTCACCGTGGAAGAAAGTGGTGTGTATTTCTTTGGCTGGCATACTGATGGCGGCACCTCCGGACGTTATTTCATCTATATTGATGATGTGGCCATTGTAGAAGACCTGGAGTCACAACCCGTGGCGGACCCCGATTACCTGATCCTCGACAATGAGGTGGCCTTTTATGCCAATGCAGATAATGCTACTACTTTTTACTGGGAGCTTGGTGATGGCCAGACTTCTGAAGAGGAGAACCCATTCCATTTATATGATGAATCCGGACTTTATGAAGTGAGCCTGACGGTTGGCAGCGGGTGTGTTGAACAGACCTATACTTTTGACCTGAACCTGGAGCTGCCTGTTTTCCAGGTGATATTTGACATCCAGGACCCGAATGAAGAAACGATTGATGGGGCAACTGTGGAAGTTGGCGGTGATGAGAATACGCCCGGCGACTATTTATTTGAACTCAAACAAGGCGGATATCTTTATCATGTGGAAAAAGAAGGTTATGAAAGTGATCATGGCGCATTTACCGTGATCGATGATGAGCTGGTGATTGTCGTAACGCTTCCATTCGATGGAGATACTCATGCAGGAGACATCACCGTGTCGGAGCTGATCGACCTTTATCCGAATCCGGCAAGTGAGTATATCCGCGTTTATTTTGAAGGTGAGATAAGCCATGTGGAGGTTCTTAACCTTTCCGGCCAACGCGTATACCAAGCTTCAGGCGCAGCTTTCGGTGATAACAGCATGAAGTTGAATGTTGCTGACTTTAAGGCAGGTACTTACCTGCTGAGGATTCATTCTGAAGGCAGGGCACATCATGCCATCTTCATCAGGATGTAAGCCATCAGACAAGCCTGGAGTCTTTAAAGATCTGTAAAAAAGGCGGGTAGCAGCTGAGAGTGAATCTCAGGAGCTATCCGCCTTTGTTGTGTAAATGCGAATAATGGGATGCGGTTTAATTCTCCCGCATGACAAAGTCGTCATATTCCAGCTCAAACCTCAGTTTGTGCTTTGACTCTTCTACGGCCAGGGCCTGAAAGACTTTTTTCAGCTCCTCATGGTCGGTTAGGTCTGCGAGGTTTGAATAGAGCTTAAATGCGGCTTTTTCACGCTTCATGGCCAGCACCAGTGCGTCTTCATATTTCATGTCATCGGCAGCTTTGCTGCGTACCACATAGTCAGCTATTTTCAGGTCGCGCACCTTTTCCACTTCCATGTCGAAAAGGCCTTCGTCCTTAATTTTCTGTAGCCGTGCCTTGTGACCCACCTCTTCCTGGGCAAACTCCAGAAAAACATCTTTCATTTCCTGGTTTTGCATGCGTCCGGCAAGGGACCTGTAAAAGTCCACGGCTTCCTGCTCAGAGTTCATAGCGAAGTCGAGCACTTCATCAATGGAGTTGAATGTTTGCATAAGCTTTTATTTTAATAAGTTTTTACTAATTCTTTCCTGTCGGTCAGCGTTTTTGCCACTATTTGCTGAACGATTCTTCCCACCAGTCTTCGAAACGCTTGACGAGATGGTCGCAACCATGATCGAAATGTTTGGCGTGGCCATTCGGGCTGGTTTTTACAAACTGATAAAGGGAGGTGTCGGGTCCGTTATTCATCAGGGATGCTGCCTCTACCATCACCGCGGCCGGCGTATCCGGGGCTTCCATACCAAAGAGCTCATGCAGCCGCCTCAGCTGGCCGAAGCTGTTTATTTCAAGCGGGTCAGGCATGACCGCGTCGAATTGTTGTATGAACTTCTGGGTGTTGGTAAAGCTTCCGCCAGTTTCGGTGTGCACGGAAGCCGGCATAACCAGATCAGCTTTCTTCGCGGTTTCAGTCATAAAGAGATCCTGTACAACAAGTAAACGGGTTTTACCCAGAACCTTTTCTGCTTCTCCGGGCTTTTGTGCACAACCTATGGGATCTTCACCGAAGACAAAGGCGTTTTTGATCTGGCCCTCTGCAAGCAGCCTCCATTGATCCTGGGATATATTTGTGGCTATACTGTCCCTGGACCAGGCTTCCTGCAGCTTCCTGATCATTTTTTCATCCGACATGCTTTTTCCGCCGGGTGCGATGGCCGCACAGGCACCCATGTCGAAAAGCCCCTGGGCATTATTCTTCTCTTTCAGCGGCATCAGGCCGGAAGCAGTCTTGCCTGCTTTGCCCGTGATGAAGCACAGGTTGCGCAGTTCATGACAAGTCTCTGACGACACGTTTTTCTCTGAAAACAGGATCACAGATTGCGGTTCCCGGTTAAACGAATCGGCAAAACGACTTAGCTGGCCGGGTGTGCATCCTGCCTTCTCAAGAAGGCTGTCAAAGTTATCCCGGAGCACCTCCTTGCGATAAGCATCAAAGCCTTCACAATGATCATCAATAAACACCCCATTCTCCATCTTATTTGAAAGGATATAATGGATGGCGGCTTTCACAAAATGGTATGCCGATTTGATCGCTGTAGTATCCGTGGCCTTGTGTGCCATGCGGTTGTTTTCATCTGTGGTGATGAGCTCCATGGGAACCCCGTCATGGAAATGTTTGTTCCAGGCATAGAAGCCGGGTACGCCATGTTCATAGTTGATCTCGCTGTCAAGAATGTAGATACGTTTAGCCAGGTGTAAATCGTCGACCGGCACATGAAACCTGGTGTTGGCAAAGAAACCTGATCCCCGGTCCATGTAGTGGAAGCTGCTTACATTGTTGGTTTTTACCCCGGCCCTGGCAAGCTTCTGTATCTGGTACATTTCCTCATTGGTGAGGCGTGCTCCGATATAAAAGCCATTCTCTTCCGGCTTAACTGCCGTGATATTTTCTTTGATCATGTCAAAAGCTTCCCCAAAGCTGATGGGCTCAAATGTGCCATTGACTTTTTTAAGGGGTTGGGTGATGCGGTTTGTGTCATTCATGTAATGGTAGCCAAACTTCGCATACCGGCAGATGCTGCCATCCTTGTTTATCAGGCCTTTTCCCCCTGTGATGCGACCTGTAAAGCCGCCTTTGTGGTGCAGCCGGATCTCACATCCCACGGAACAGTAATTGCAAATGGTCCTGAGGGTTTCTGTTTCCACAGGCATGGTTTTAAAAGGCACGTTCTCTGTGATGGCACCCGTGGGGCATGTGTCGATACACAGTCCGCAGGATTCACAGTTAGTGTCCTGCAGCCTGCCATCCATGCTCGGAGCCACATAGGTCTCAAAGCCGCGGTTTACCAGTCCCAGGGCATTTGCCCCGGTAACCTCCGAGCAAATGCGGATGCATCGTGAACAGAGAATGCACTTGTTGTTGTCTATCTCCACGAAAGGATGCTCAAAATCGACCTGGTATTTCCGGTAGTCGCCTCCAAAACGTTTTTGTTCAGCCTGGTAATCGTTAGCATATTTCTTCAGGTCGCAGGTGTGAAGCTCGGAGCAGCCACACTCAAGGCATCGCAATGATTCTTTGATGGCGGCCTGATCCTCATAACCCAGCTCCACCTCATCGAAGTTGTCACGCTTTTCCGGATCAAGGGTAGGCATCTCTTCTCTCACCTGCGCCGGGAAAAGTCCCTGGTAGTCTGTTTTTTCCTGGGTTTCGAAGTTTTCCTTTTTGCTTAAAAATTCATTTTTGGAAGGGGTCACCTCCTGGTTGCGGAGAAACTGGTCTGTACTCCGGGCTGCGATCTTACCCTGGGCAATGGCCTCTATGAGGGTAGCAGGTCCGGTAACACCATCACCGCAGGCAAACACATGGCTGATGGAGGTTTGTAACGTTCCGCTGTCGGCATCGATGTCGCCCCACCGGTTAAGTTTAAGCTCTTCACCTGCATGCTCGCTGATGTCATCAATGAAATTGACAACTGTTTTCTGGCCGATGGCGGCAAGGATATAGTCCAGCTCCACGTCGAACTCCGACCCTTCAATTTTCACGGGTCTTCTTCGGCCTGAAGCGTCGGGCTCGCCAAGCTTCATCCGGATACATGTCAGCGATTTGAGGTTGCCGTTTTCGTCTTTGTTTACCCTGGCAGGCGCGGTAAGAAACATGTAGTTGATCCCTTCCAGCTTGGATTCGTGGATCTCAATGGGGTTGGCGGGCATCTCCTTCTCCGTGCGCCTGTAGATAACGGTTACCTCATCGGCACCGCATCTTTTGGCCGTACGGCAGCAGTCCATGGCGGTATTCCCACCACCGATAACAGCTACCTTCTTGCCGGCAAAATCATATTTCTGACCTGTTGTTTCCATGTTGCGCAAAAAGTCAATACCGGAGAAGATATTGCCGGCATCATCATTTTCACATCCTATGCCGGTCCCTTTTTGCGACCCGATGGCCAGGATGGTGGCATCGAAGCCTTCCTTAACTTTGTTGTAGCTCAGATTATCACCCAGCTTTTGGTTGTAATGGATCTTTGCCCCCAGGTTGGTGATCCCCTCGATCTCTTTTTCAATCACCTCATTGGGAAGCCGGTATGGTGGAATGCCATACCGGAGCATCCCGCCGGCATGGGCGCTGGCTTCAAAAATTTCGGCATGATGACCCTCTTTTGCGAGGAAATAGGCAGCGGTCAGTCCGCCGGGTCCTGCGCCGATGATGGCCACCTTTTTTCCTGTGGGAGGTTTCACTTCCGGCATGTAACGATCGTCTGAGAACATGTCGATGTCGGAGGTATAGCGTTTCAGGTAATCGATACCCACGCCCACGTCTTCCAGGAGGTTGCGCCGGCAAACGATCTCGCAGGGACGCACACAGACACGTCCGCATATAGCCGGCAGGGGGTTGGTCTGCTTGATCAGCTCCACGGCTTCTTTGTGCTTTCCCTTGCTGATCATGGAGATGTAACCCTGCACGTCGACGCCTGCCGGACATTCTTCGCGGCAGGGGGGAGCGCAATCGGCATAATGGTTGCTGACCAGAAGCTCCAGGGCAAACTTGCGTGACTTATGCACACGGGTATTGTCCGTAGCGATACGCATGCCCTCAGTGATATTTGTAGAGCAAGCAGGTTGAAGGCCGCGCATGCCTTCTACCTCTACTACGCATAGATAACAGGAAGAAAAGGGTTCCAGGCGGTCGTCATTGCACAAGGTGGGGATCTCTATGTTGAGCCTGCGGGCCAGATCCAGGATGGTCTCGCCTTTTATTCCCTGTACAATCTTGCCGTTTATGATAATGTTGAGTTTACTCATTTTCAAAAGGGTTGATCTTATTGTTTTTTAATTGTTTTTATGTTCGGATAATGCCAGAACTGGCGGTGACCTAAGCTGCCAGCCAGGCTATTCCATATGAATGGCTTCAAACTTACACCGCGTAAAACACACACCACACTGGATGCATTTTTCCTGTAAGATATTGTGTGCCTGTTTCTTTTCGCCTACTATGGCATCGGTGGGGCAACCTTTCAGGCAAGCCATGCAGCCTGTGCACTTTTCTTCGATTATGGTATAAGTAAGCAGTTTCTTGCAGCTGATGGCGGGACATTTTTTATCGCGGATGTGCGCTTCATACTCATCGCGGAAATACTTAATGGTGGTAAGCACCGGGTTAGGTGCTGTTTGCCCGAGTCCGCACAAGGAACTGTCTTTGATGGTTTCTGCCAGTTCCTCCAGCATTTCGATGTCTCCTTCTTGTCCTTCACCTTCGGTTATGCGTGTAAGAACTTCAAGCATCCTCTTGGTGCCGACCCGGCAGAAGGTACATTTACCACAGCTTTCCTTCTGTGTGAAGTCCAGGAAGAATCTTGCGATGTCTACCACGCAGGTGGTCTCGTCCATCACCACCATGCCTCCAGACCCCATGATGGCGCCGGTGGCATTCACCGAGTCATAATCCACCGGGGTATGGCTCAGGTGCTCCGGGATACATCCCCCTGACGGGCCTCCCAGCTGAACGGCCTTAAATTTTTTGTTGTCTGTGATGCCTCCGCCCAGCTTATAGATGACATCTTTGATACTGATTCCCATCGGCACTTCCACGAGTCCGCCGTGGTTGATTTTTCCTGTAAGGGCAAACACCTTGGTGCCTTTACTTTTTTCGGTACCGTATTGTGCGTAGGCTTCTGGTCCCTGATGGATGATCCACGGGATGTTGATGAACGTTTCCACATTATTAATGTTGGTGGGATTTTTCCACAGCCCGGCTTCGGCGGGGAAGGGAGGACGGCGCCGTGGCATTCCGCGAGCACCCTCTATGGAGGCGATCAGGGCGGTCTCCTCGCCGCACACAAAGGCGCCTGCACCCTCTTTGATGATGATGTCAAAATCAAAACCGGGGATGCCAAAGATGTCTTTGCCGAGGTAGCCTTTTACCCGGGCCTGTTCAATGGCCATATTAAGTCGTTTGATGGCAAGTGGATATTCCGCACGACAATAGATGTAGCCCTCACTGGCTCCGATAGCATAGCCACAGATCATCATGCCCTCCAGTACTCCGTGGGGGTCGCCTTCCAGGATGGAGCGATCCATGAATGCACCGGGATCGCCCTCATCGGCGTTGCATATCACATATTTGCGTTCGGATTGATTGTTGCGGGCAAATTTCCACTTCATGCCCGTGGGGAAGCCACCGCCGCCCCTGCCACGAATACCTGAATCCAGCACATGCTGAATTACCTGTTCAGGACTGATGTTTTCATTGGCAATCTTACGGATGCCTTTATATCCATCGCGTGCCTCATAATCCTCCAAAGACTCCGGGTCGATATGGCCGCAATTGCGCAGGCTGATCTTCACCTGCCCGTCAAAAAACTCCTGGTCCTTGGAAGGGTATTTGTCAGACTGGACAATGTAATCGGGGATGGGTGTAAATTTTTTGATGTGCTTGTCGATGATCTCGTCAACCCTTGCCTGGTCTACTTCACCATACAGGTATTTGCCCGTGTCGTCTATGATTTCGACGAGAGGCTCCCTGAAGCACATCCCGATACAGCTGGTTTTTCTCAGGTTTATCTCCAGCTTATCGGTATTGATTATTCTTTCAAATTCATTATAGGTTTTAGAGGCGCCTGCAGCAATACCGCAGCTTCCCAGACCTACAATTACTTGTGTTTTTCCCATTTTTGGCAGGTATTTGGTGAATTAATTGTTTTCGCTTCTGCGGATCTCCCTGATGATCTTTACCGCTTGCCGGGGCGAGAGTTTTCCGTACGTTTCATCGCCGATCATCATCACAGGAGCCAGAGAACAGCAGCCAAGGCAGGCAACGGTTTCCACGGTAAATAATCCGTCCTCTGTTGTTTCGCCATCCTTGATCTGCAGATTGTCAAGGATCTCGTCGGTGATGGCGGTAACATTTTGTACGTGACAGGCGGTGCCGTGACACATTTTTACGATGTGCTTTCCTGCAGGCACCAGCCGAAATTGTGCGTAGAACGTCGCTACGCCGTACATCTCATTCAGCTCCAGGCCGGTGGCCTGATGTATTTTGGCAAACGCCGCTTTAGGAAGATACCCGTATATCTCCTGTGTGCCCTGAAGCAGGGGAATCATATTCCCTTTTCTGTCTTTGTATTTTTCAAGAAGTGGTTCCATGAGGGTAAGGTCTACCTCGCCCAATAAAAGCTCTTCTTTTCTGGCTGGTTTTAATCGTTGTATGCGCATAACGTGAGGCTTTATTATTTTCGAGGTGAAAATTACATAAAATTGATAAAGCGGCACAAAAGAAGAAGGGATATTTTTTTTAGAAGAAATATTTGGAAAAGAGGGGAAATTTTGGTATGGGAGGGTTAAGGTTCGTCATTCCGAACGAAGTGAGGAATCTGTTTGTTTACCGGGTTAAAAAGGTTTTGCGAGGGCATCGTTTGGGCTGTTCGGCGGGCTTAATGATTTTGTGATTTTTTGAAAGCGAGGGCCAGTCTGATGTCGGAAAAGGTGAATTCGTCACCCAGGACGCGGATGATATCTGTTAACTTGCTGCTTTTTATGGCGTCAGAGGCAGCCAGTATCTGTTCCCGTTTTTTTTGATCCAGGAAATCATCGACGTTCAGCAGGTCTTTTTCTATGTTTTCGGCCATGTGCGACATAATTGTGCTTTCGGCCAGTTGCCGGATTTGGGCTATTTCTTCCACGCTCTTTCCTTCTTTAAATAAGGCGTAGCTCACTTCCGCCGAGGTTGTTTTTTTCTCTTTTTTTCCTGGTTTATTCTGATTTTTGCCTCGGCCTTCCAGGGTCTTTGTTTTCTGATATACCTTTACCTTGCCCTCATCAAGCATGGTGTCGCGCTCTTTCTGGAGGTCCGGGTCACTGGTGAGCTCGTGGGTAGGTTCTTTGTTTTCTATCATGGCATGAATCAGTGCAGCGGCTTTGTGAATTTGCCTCATTCGATCAAAGAAGGCGGTTTCAAGATCACGCAGCTCCCTGGCATAAGCTTTTGTTCCTTTTTGTTTTTCCACTTCAGCGATATGATCGATGATTTGCCGGGAGAAAGCTTGCAGCTTAGGTTTGAAATAGGATCCGGCTTTTTGCACCCGTGATTTGACAGTCTCAAGGTCTGTCATTCTCTTTGCCGCTATTTTTTTTCTCAGTTCCAGGAGAAAGCGGTCGGCAATTATTTTTTCCTTTTCAAAACCGGAGTATAGGTCTTGTGCCCAGGCTTTGAATCCCTGCTTGGCAGACCGTTTTTCTGCTTTGTTATAGCTTTGCAGGTGCCACCTGAGCATATCTGATAAATCCCCGAAATGGAACATCCGCATCAGCTCCTGGCGCAGGTAGGTTATGGATTCTTCTTTGAGCACTTCTTTCAGGTTGGCGGGCGGTGCTTTGTCCGAATGAAAGCGCTGCAGTTCCGGGTCCTGGCCCGGTGGTTTTTCGGGCAGCGGCCTGCTTAGCACCAGGCCATCAAGGCTGGTGAGCCGCGACATGGCCACATAGATCTGCCCGGGCGCAAAAGCCGATGAAACATCAATCACGGCTTTGTCGAAAGTCAGACCCTGACTTTTGTGCACCGTGATCGCCCAGGCAAGCTTAAGGGGATACTGCGAGAAAGTGCCCTGCAGCTTCTCTTCGATTTCGTTGTTTTCCTGGTTAACAGAATATTTTTTGTTTTCCCAGGTATAACGTTCCACCCATGTGGATGGCGTGCCATCATCAAATGCCACCCTGATACCTTCTTCGCCGAGCTGGTCTATCACACCGATCTTTCCATTGAAATAACGCTGATCGCCTGTATGGTCATTTTTTACAAACATCACCTGTGCATCCTTTTTTAACTGCAGCTTATATTCAACGGGATATGTTTTTTCATCAAAATCCTTCTCTACCAAGGCTTCATAGGTGAAGACGGGGTTTTTGATCTTTTGCATGGCTTTGTTGTTGACACGATCGGCTTTATGGTTATGTGTGGTCAGGTAGACGTATCCCTGGCTGTCAAGGGGGTCAAAGTCGGGTTGCACGCGTTTATTCAGCAAGGACAGCCCTTCGCTATCCAGTTTATTGTCACGTATTTTGTTGAGCAGCCGGATAAACTCCGGATCACTTTGCCGGTAGATGTGATCCAGTTCTATGTATACGGGTGGGTTTTGTTTCAGTGCCCTGGCCTGGAAAAAATAGAGGCCGGGGTAAAAGTTTTGCAGGACATTCCATGCTTCATGTTTAACTACGGGAGGAAGTTGCAGTAAGTCTCCAATAAAAAGGATCTGTACGCCGCCAAAAGGAACATTTCTTTTCCTGCGAACATGTTGCAGGATGACATCAATGGCATCCAGAAGATCAGCGCGCAGCATGCTTACCTCGTCGATGATCAGCAGTTCGATTTCACGCAGAAGCTTTCTTTTGGCATCAAAGTATCGTCTGCCCCGGATAAGGCTTTGGGGGGTATGTATCTCTGTTTGAATCTCTTTGCCTGCGAGTCCGCGCTCTGAGGGCAAAAATGAACCAAAGGGAAGCTGAAAGAGGGAATGAAGGGTGACGCCTCCTGCATTGATTGCAGCGATCCCGGTAGGGGCGGCGACAACTGCTTTTTTATGGGTATACGAGAGGATGTTTTTCAGAAATGTAGTTTTTCCTGTACCTGCTCTTCCGGTCAGGAAAATATGACGTCCCGTACTGTTTATAAACCGGGAGGCAAGCTGTTTTTCTTCGTTTTTTATATCATTTGCCGACATATGCTTTTTTGATCTTTGTTTTAAGACTTATCTGAACAAAATTACAACAAAATATCTTTTTAAACAAACAAAATTTAAACAAATAACATAAATAATTTATGATATGGTATATTGTTAATTGAATTAAAGGGAACGAGGATGAATTCAACCTCCAAACCTCTTCATCCCGGCGCGAAGTGGAGGGATCACATACTATAACCAGGTAATCTTTTTAATCCATTCAACGCATGACGGTAAGGTAATAAAAAAAGCCCGGAACGCATTCCGGGCTTTTGTATTGATATGGCGAAAAGCCTGTTTTCAGGCCTTCTTAAATAACGCCCTGGTCGATCATGGCGTCGGCCACCTTAATGAAGCCGGCGATATTTGCACCCTTCACATAGTCGATATAGCCATCTTCATTCTGGCCATATTTCTTACATGCTTCATGGATGTTCTTCATGATCTCATGGAGTTTTTCTTCTACTTCTTCAGCTGGCCAGCTAAGCATCATGGCATTCTGGGTCTGCTCCAGTCCTGATGTGGAAACACCGCCTGCATTAGCTGCTTTGCCGGGGCCATAAAGGATTTTGGCTTCCTGGATAACTTCAACCGCTTCCGGGGTACAGGGCATATTGGCGCCTTCAGAGATGGCGATTACGCCGTTTTTCACCAGATTTTTTGCATCTTCTTCGTTGAGTTCGTTCTGGATGGCGCAAGGCATGGCGAGATCGGCCTTTTGCTCCCATGGGCGCTTGCCTTCGAAGAACTGTGCATTGGGGAATTCGAAGGTATAAGGTTTCACGATGTCCTGGTTGGAAGCACGTAACTCGAGCAGGTAATCGATCTTTTCTCCGGAGATGCCATCAGGATCATAAACATACCCGTCGGGTCCGCTGATGGTGATTACCTTGGCGCCCAGTTGTGTAGCCTTTGTTGCAGCACCCCATGTTACGTTTCCAAAACCGGAAAGTGCTACAGTTTTGCCTTCAAGGGTTTCGCCTTTTACCTTTAACATCTCTTCTGCAAAATAAACGGCTCCGAAACCAGTGGCCTCCGGGCGGATCAGGCTGCCGCCCCAGTTACGTCCTTTACCGGTAAAGGTACCGGTATGCTCACCCACAATTTTCTTGTACATGCCATACATGTAACCAATTTCACGACCACCCACGCCAATGTCTCCGGCCGGAATGTCGATCTGGGGACCAATATACTTATAGAGCTCTGACATGAATGCCTGGCAGAAGCGCATGATCTCAGCCTGTGATTTACCCTTGGGGTCAAAATCACTGCCACCCTTGGCACCTCCCATGGGAAGCGTAGTAAGGCTGTTTTTGAAGATCTGTTCGAAACCAAGGAACTTAAGACCACTAAGCGTAACACTTGGGTGGAAACGGCATCCGCCTTTGTATGGTCCGATCGCGTTGTTAAACTGTACACGGTAACCCCTGTTTACCTGCACCTTGCCCTTGTCATCAACCCACTCAACCTTGAAGGAGATCACCCTGTCAGGCTCGGTAATGCGTTCGATAATATTAGCTGCCTGGTATTTTGGGTTTTCTTCAACCACGTCGATGATGGTTTCCAATACTTCCCGAACAGCTTGTAAAAACTCTTTTTCGCCTGGATTTTTGCGTTCCAGGTCTGCCATTATTTTTTCTAAATTCATGGTACTTGGATTTAAAAAATGGAACAATAAGTGATAGTTGTTAATTAATTATCAATAAGGGGCGAATTTAGCCCTTATTTGTGACTAAAACAAACAATTCTATTAAATTTTGCGAAAGGTCAAAAGTTCTATATTTCTGAAGGTCTAAAGGTTTGGCCCTGCTTTTGGCTGTTACCAGACAGGTCAAGCCCTGTCTCTATAGAGCTCAGTGCCCAGTACTCCTTACGGTTTCATCACGATACCCCGCTTCTTGCTGCCGTCTATTTTTACCACAACGGGTTTTTTAAACCTTACATGCCGGACAAATTCGTCTTCATATTCGGCGGGTTGTTTATTCAGGTAGTCCACGTCATAATGTCCTTCTTTCAGAAATGGGTTAATGGTAAAATAACCCACGCTGAATGATGTCAGGTTCTGGAAAAAGTGTGTTCCCTGGCTTGGGTCGATCTGGTAATTTTTCATTCCGGATTCCACAATCAGTCTGGCGGCAGATATCTGCGCCCATTTTACCGGTACGCCGAGCCACGAGTCGTTGGACCCCCAGCGGCCGGGGCCTACCAGGATAAAGTTATCTCCTCTCGATTTGATCGCCTTGTTGATCTTTTCAATTACCTCTGCGATTTCTTTGGTTTTCGCGGGGTCGAAGGCCTCCGGTTTCACGTATACAAAGTCATTTACGTCGTCGATAATCCCGTTACCCAGTGCGTTATGGCTGATGATGATGGCCTCTTTGGGCTTACAGACATCCACTTGTATCCTGTTTTTTTCTTGTGTTTCCACCACGGGACGTATTTGCAGAAAGTGAAACTCTCTTTTTTCACCTTTGGGCACATCCAGGTTAACAGAAAACTCAATTTCTACCTGGTTATTCATCTCATTTTGGCCGATCCAGAGCAGTTCTTCCACGATTTCTGCCAGGGGGAATGATTTATGCTTGAGCACATTGGCGAATGTGATGATGCGGGTCCCGTTTTCGTAAAGTCCATCGCGTATGATCTGATCTTCATAATCGTAGGTAGACACGACATATTTCAGTGAGGAGGCTCCTTTTACCTGTCTGATACGTGTTTTGTGCATGTTTATGGTTTCATCCACGGAGGGATAAAACTTTTCGGGATCCATGTTCAGGCTATAAAATTCTCTCTGGCTGTCGCGCAGGGCGATGTCGGTGTTTGCCAGCTGGAGTGATTTTTCCGGGTATTTTGGTGAGAAACGCAGGGAGATACCTCCATCCACAATGGTTTTACCGAGTCCGAAGGCAATATTGGCTACGCCATCTTCATATTTTTCGGGTTCGATAGGATAGAAGTTCACTGAGCGGGCTACTCCTGAGATGGTTGGGTAGAACATACTGCCATAAGACCGGCCGGACATTTCCTGGACGACGACAGCCATCTTCTCCTCATCGATCACATTGCTTGTGGCCTCAATGTATGCTTTGCTTTCGCGGAAGAATACGGATGCATAAACGCTTTTGATCGCCTGGTCGAGCTGTTGCATGCGAACATGCTGCTCATGGTGGTTGTTGGGGATCATATAGGTGGAGTATACCCCGGCAAAAGGCTGGTAGTGGCTATCTTCGAGGAGGCTGGAGGAGCGCACGGCAAGTGGCGACTTGAAAAAGTCAACGATTTCACGGATAAAGGAACGCATGCGGGATGGCGTTTTGCTTTGCACAAACCGTTCGAGTACCTCTTCATCGCTCACATCCGACAGTGCGTAGTCATAAAGATCATTGTCTTCCATGAATTCGTCGAAGATATCGGTGGTGAGCACGACGGTTCGCGGGATGGATAATGTAACGTCTTTCCAGTGGTACATGATCTTATAGCGGTTTATCACCGAATCGATAAAGGCCAGTCCACGGGCCTTGCCTCCCAGCTGGCCATCACCGAGGCGCGTAAACACAGCATATTCGTCCAGATGGCTTGCAATGATGCCCCTTCCTTTGGTGCGCCTGTAATTAGCGATGGTGTCTATCAGGTAACTGCGTACCTCTTCAATGTGATCAAAATCATCACGGCTTTTCTGTGCAAAGATGTTGGCAATGGAAAAAAGTGCCCTGGCTTTAAGCCATCGGGAGAAATGGTTGTTTGTGACGTGATACTCCAACACTTTTGGATCTGCTTTGGCGATCTTTACCTGCAGTGAGTGTAGATTATTGGCGCGGGTAAGCTCCCTTCCCGTGCTGTGATCTTTGAAGACAAAATCACCGAAACCGTAATTTTCCTTGATATAGTGTTTGAGCTCAATCAAAAGGGTTTTGGAGTATTTGTCAATGAAGCTTACATCGATGTCCTTGTTGAGCGTAGCATCCCATTTTTCTGAAGATTGAAGCAATATGGGGATCTGGCTGTGTCGTTCGCGGATATGTTTGGCCAGCTTTACCCCGGCCTGGTTATCGCGCTTACCCTCTTTTGCGTAGCTGATGTCAGAAATTACCCCCAGCAAGTTGTCCTGGTACTTTTCATAAAGGCTCAAGGCCTCATCATAGGTTTTGGCCAGCAAGATCTTGGGTCGCGCTCGCATGCGAAGGGTTTTCCTGTGCTCGTTAAGTCCTTCAGTCATCAGCTCGTTGGTCTGGTCGAAGATGACCTTATATATGGTAGGCAGGTAAGAAGAGTAATAGCGTATGGAGTCTTCTACCAGCAAGATGCCCTGCACGCCGACCTGCTCGATGTCATGGTCGGCATTCATTCTGTCTTCCAGCAACTTGATGATGGCAAGCAGGAGCCCCGCATTGCCCAGCCAGCTAAAAACATAATCGATGCCGCTCAGGTCCTCGTTGCGTAACTTCAGGGACACTTCCCGCGAAAAATGTGTCAGCACTACAATGGGAATTTTGGGGTGTCGCTCTTTTACCTTTTTGGCCATCTCAAAGCAATCGATCTTGCCCACATTCAGCATGGTGATCACCAGGTCAAAGTCCTTCTTCTCCAGAAGATCAAAAGCTTGTTCTGAGGAGCTTGCCTGGGTAAACTGTGGGGGATAGCGCAGGTTTTTGGAGGTGTACTCCAGAAAAATCTTTTCGTTGATACGTCCGTCTTCTTCAAGCATGAAGGCATCATAGTTACTGCATATCAGCAGCACGTTGATGATGCGTTTCTGCATAAGGTCTTCATAGGTGATCTCTTTAAACTCGTATGAGTCTGTAGCGTATTTTTCGTCGTAATGGTATTTTGTAATGGCGCTCATTTGTTTCTGCATTTATAAAGGGGATTATTCTCTCTGATCATGGAAATAGATCAGGGCATGGCGTTTTTTTCCATCCATGATCACCTCCAGGGGTTTTTCAAAACGTACGTGTTTCACGTATTTTTTTTCACTTATTGTGGATGCATTCTTTAACACATCCCAGTTGATATAATCGATCAGGTCATTATGTTTCACTGAGAAGTAACCTACATTCATGGATATCACATTATGGAAAAAGTGTGACCCCAGGGAAGCATCCAGGGGGAAGTCTTCCATGCTCATCTCCACAATGATGCGGGCGTTGGATATCTGCGACCAGTTTACGGGGACACCAATAAAGCGGTCCCTGGTACCCCAGCGGCCCGGTCCTATGAGAATATACTGCCGGTCTTCCTTTGTCATGTTGGCATTGATCTCTTCAATCTCATCACGTATTTTCTCTGTTTTCAGCTTGTCAAAACGGTCAACATCTACATAAACCACGTCTCTGATATCCTGATTCCTTCCGTTGCCCATGCCATTTTCACTGTAGAGCAACAGTTTGTCGTTGTCTATTTTGTCGATATTGATTTCTGTTTCGATGATGTTTTTGATAAGGGGCTTGATTTGAAGAAGGTAGAATGAAGCCCGGCCTTCCTTGTCTTTGTTGAGGTCGATGGCAAACTCGGTCTCTATGGGCGTACCCATGGATTCTGAGATGATATCGAGGATCACCTCAATGGTTTTTGCCAGGGGGATATAATTGTATTTCAATATATTGGCAAAGTTTACCACTCTGGGTCCTGCATCGGTGATCCCGGGGATAAGCCGTTCGCTGTTAAAGTCATACACGGAAGCACAGTGTTTTAGTGTTCCATGCTTTTCAGCATTCTGTATTTCCAGTTTTACCAGTCCGGCATCCTCTCCATCGAGCAGGTTCAGGTCATTCTTTGCCAGGTCTACTGCGTAGAAATGCACCTGGGAGTTTTTGAACAGCTCTTTTGGCGTATACATTTCGAGTTGGGGGTGGATGGGTGAGAAACGGTAGGTTTTTTCGCCTTCCACCACATATTTTCCCAGCCCCACGGCGATGGCCGCAAAGCCTTCGTCGGGCTTCATGTAGGAGTAAGGATAAAAGTTATAGGATTGCGCCACGCCGCTGATATGCGGGTAATAGCAGCCGTTGTATTCGTGGCCTACCACTTCCTGGATGATGACAGCCATCTTCTCTTCTTCAATCTTATAATTCACCGCCTTGAAATAGGACTGTGCCGTAGGGGAAAAGATGGAGGCATACACCAGCTTGATGGCATTCATGAGCTGCTCCAGGCGTACGTTCAGGTCGGGATGGTTGTTTGGCAGGAGGAAGGTATCAAAAATGCCTGCGAATGGTTGCATCAGGGAGTC
>SLEW01000315.1 GCA_007124575.1 Bacteroidales bacterium
CCAAAATAGGTTTCGTCAAGCATGACCTTGTTATGGTCGTCAATAACCAGCTCGATGCCCAGTGGCTTCGCCCTGTTCTTCAATACGTCAATGGTTTGCGGAAAGGTGCGTTGTGACACAAAAAACTTATTCACCCCTTTCTTAACAGCACTTCGCGGACGTGCATTGAAAAGCATGATCATGGCTTCTGCTGCTGAGGTAGCTTCGTCAAGCAGTGATGCATTGGCAATGCTCAGTCCGGTAAGATCGGTGATCACTGTCTGAAAGTTCAGCAGTGCCTCCAGCCTCCCCTGCGAAATTTCTGCCTGGTAGGGGGTATAAGAGGTGTACCAGCCCGGGTTCTCCAGGATGTTGCGCTGTATCACTCCCGGCATGATGGTGTTGTAATAACCCATGCCGATAAAGGATTTATACATCTTGTTTTTGCTGCCCAGCTCTTTGAGATGCTGAATATATTCATATTCGTTAAGGCCATCAGAAATATTCAACTCTCCCTTAAGCCTTATATTTTGCGGTATGGTTTGGTCGATGAGTGTAGAGGATGAATCGATGCCGATTTTTTTAAGCATCTTTTTTTCATCATCTTTCCTGATTCCGTTGTGACGTGCTATGAAATTGTTTGTTATCATAATAATGGCATTTGTTAATTATTCAAAAAAGCCTTTCTCGTCTGAAGAGTCCCTTGCCGGCGCTTCAATACTTACCAATAGTAACTGATTTGCCAGGTTTTTTGTTTAGTAAACAGTGCAGCTTTTACTTGTTTGTCTGGGCATATTCACGTCCGGCACGCAAGGCTTTCAGGTTTATTTCCACCAGATCTTCTCCCTTTTTTCCAAAAAGAAAGTGAATGGCCTCTTCAAGCTTTTCGAAAGGAATGTCGATAAAGGGCGATGCTGCGCCGAGAATCACCACATTGGCAGATTTTTTACTTCCTGCCTCTTCAGCCATCTTGCCTGCATCGAGTGCCACGTGCCTGGGCTGCTTTCGGATCTCTGCCATTACATCCTTTTCATCCGGATAATTGGAGATGTTCACAAAGGGCTCCGTATTGGTAATCAACCATCCAGCTGAATGCAGGAAGGGAAGATACCTGAGTGACTCCATGGGTTCCACGGAGATAATCATGTCGGCTTTCCCTTCCGGGATCAGGTCTGAATAGATCTCCTCCGAGGACAAGCGCAGGTGCGATTGCACGTCGCCGCCACGCTGACTCATGCCATGTACTTCGGCCTGTTTGAGGTAAAGATTGGATTTTACGGCGGCATATCCTATGATTGCTGCTATTGAAAGGATTCCCTGGCCACCGACGCCGGCTAATATGATGTCGTTTTTCATGGATTTATATTTTTGTGATGTGATGTTTTTTAGTGTGTTGTTTGTTTCTGGCAGAGGCTCGCAGAGGAAATCGCCGAGTTTCGCAAAGGTTCCCCTCGCTAATTGTTTGCTCACCCTCTCGCCGTTTTGCTCATTTCAGCCTTCTTACTTCCCTGAAGTCCCAACTCTCAGCCCCCCTGATGCCCCCTGTGTGTCCAGAAAACTGTTATGGGCATTTTATGGTGCTTTAACTTTCTGACTTGGCTTTATCCTTGAATTTTTGCCTCATCCTCTTGTTGAGTGTCACGATGCATTCACGGCGGGGTATGATCACCGAAACGCCCTCGTAGGCAAGCTCTTCCCTGAAGACCTGTGTGTTTTCTTCATGGCGCTTTTTCAGGGGTTTGATGATTTTGATGTGATCTTCTTCCACGCCAAGGCCTTTGCAGATGCCTTCAATTTTTCCAAAGGCTGATGAGGGCTGTCCGCCTGTCATGCCTGTGGTGGCATTATCGAGGATGACAACCGTAATGTTGGTATTGTCATTTACTGCATCCAGCAGGCCTGTGATCCCTGAGTGTGTGAATGTGCTGTCGCCGATCACGGCAACCGCCGGGGTCATTCCGGCATCCGCGGCACCTTTGGCCATGGTGATCGAGGCTCCCATGTCAACACAGCTGTTAATGGAATTATACGGTGGCAATGCGCTGAGCGTATAGCATCCAATGTCGCTGAAAACACGACCTTTTCCGTATTCGGCAATGGCTTCATTCAGTCCGAGGAAGCTGTCTATGTGTGGACAGCCTTTGCAGAGTGAAGGCGGTCGTTGGGTCAGCAGGTCGGGTGCCTGTGTGGTTTCCGGCATGGGAATGCCCAGTGCCTTGCCCACCAGGTTGGGGTTTAGCTCTCCCGTGCGTGGCAGGGAACCGTCCAGGCGGCCTTTTATCTTCTTTCCGCGATCCATAAAGCCCTGCATCATCTCTTCTACCACCGGATAACCTTCTTCGATAACCAGGATCTCATCACAGGTATCGTACAGCTTTTTAATATGATCTTGCGGCAGGGGATACTGGGTGACCTTAACTACGGGGTAGGGCACTTTCCTGTCGGGATAGTTTTCCATCAGGTAGTTATATGCCAGGCCGCAGGCTATGATGCCCATGGAAGTGTCTTCGGCCGGGAAGTATTGATTGTAAAGGGATTCATCGCTCAGCTTCTGGAAGGCTTCCTGGTTATTGAGAAGCATCTGGTAGCGTTTGCGGGCAATGGCCGGAAGCAGGATGAACTGTTTCAAATCTTCCGGAAGCTTAAACTGGTTTTGCTGCCGGGCCTCTTTCCTGGCAACACCTGCTCTGGAGTGCGCCAGACGTGTGGTGATGCGCAGCATGACAGGCACCTGGAGCTTTTCAGAAATGTCAAACCCGATATGCACCATGTCGTAGGCTTCCTGCTGGTTAGAGGGCTCAAGGATGGGCACCATGGCGAACTTGCCGTATACCCTGCTGTCCTGCTCGTTTTGTGAAGAGTGCATGGAGGGGTCGTCTGCCACGACGAAAATAAGCCCGCCGTTGGCACCTGTAATGGCAGCATTCAGAAACACATCAGCGGCCACATTGAGCCCCACATGCTTCATGCAGGTCATGGCGCGCTTGCCGGCATAAGACATACCAAGGGCCTGCTCTGCGGCGGTCTTCTCATTGGCAGCCCAGGTGGCCACAATGCCTTTTTGTTTTGTTTCAGGTGAACTGCGTACGTACTCCGTGATCTCTGTGGAAGGCGTGCCGGGATAAGCAAAAACTCCTGACATCCCTGCATCTATTCCTGCCTGGGCTATGGCTTCATCGCCCAGAAGCAATAATTTATTCATGGGATTAATTTTTTATGATGAAATATGTTGATTGAAATTAAAGCTACAAAGCTATAAAAATCATTGTATTTTACTACACTCTCTGATGCCTGTGAGCGAATTCTTTTACCACTGCGGTGATAAACATCCCACTTTTTACCTTTCACAACAAACAATCTTTTCATTTCTTTGTAGTATTGTTGATAAATGTATTTTCACGCAGCCTATGAACTTCCTCGCACACCTTTATCTTTCAGGAAATGATGAAGACATGATCCTGGGCAACTTCATTGCTGACATGGTAAAGGGCAGGAAAATTTATGGCTATGATCCCAAAATAGTTGAAGGGATTCATCTTCACAGGAAAATAGACCGCTTTACAGATACTCATCCGGTTTTCAGAAAGAGCAAGGTGCGCCTGCGTGAGAAGTACCGTTTATATTCAGGTGTGGTGGTAGACATGTATTATGACCACTTCCTGGCGAAGTACTGGTCTGACTACTCCTATAATGATCTCAAAGCATTTGCTGGTAAGGCCTATAGCATCCTTAAGGGCAATCTGGACATCCTGCCCGAGCGTGCCCGTTTCATCTTTCCCTACATGGTGGAGCATAACTGGCTTGTGAACTATGCTGACCTGGAAAGCCTGAAACAGAACTTCGGAGGTATGGCACGCCGTACTCCTTTTGATTCTGGTATGGAGGAGGCCGTGGGTGATCTTGAAGATCATTATGGCAAGTTTGAGGCAGAATTCAGGGAGTTTTTTCCCGGCCTGGTGAGCTATGTGCAGCAACAGGGAGTCACGTTACCCCATCATAGAGAACAAATGAATGAGGGAAAATCTTCCTGACCCCTCTTATCTGGATGTGCATTTTTTTACAGGTAGTTTTTTTCCGATATATAGTTTTTGACATAGTCCATCACCCCTTCTTCCAGGCTATAGAATTTATCATGGTAACCTGCCCTGCGTAGTTTCTCCATTTCTGCCCTGGTATAATACTGGTAGTTGTCACGAATGCCTGGCGGTGTATCGACGTATGACACCTCAGGTGTTTTGTGAAGGGCATGGAAGCACGCTGTGGCCAAATCGTTGAAACTGCGGGTTTCACCTGTCCCCAGGTTATATATGCCGGAGGTAAGCGTTTCATGGTGCTTCATAAAGTGAAGACACACCCTGACCACGTCTTTTATGTAGATAAAGTCTCTTTTTTGCTCACCGTCGGCGATATCCGGACGATGGCTGCGGAATAGCTTTACCTTGCCTTCCTGGCGGATCTGTTGTGCCAGATGCATGATGGCCGAAGCCATTCTTCCTTTATGGTATTCGTTGGGGCCGTACACATTGAAAAACTTCAGCCCTGCCCAGAATGGGGGCGTGCTGCTTTGCCGCAGCACCCATTTGTCCATTTCATGTTTACTTTCGCCGTAAGGGTTTAAGGGCTTCAGCCGCGGGATCAGTTCATGATCGTCGGAATAGCCGTGTTCTCCTGCACCATAAGTGGCGGCAGAGGAAGCGTAGACCAGGGGAATCTGGTAAGATGTGCATGCCTTCCAGAGCTCTTTGGAATAGTCGAGGTTAAGGGCGTTGAAAACGTCTGTGTCGGTTTCAGCCGTATCTGTTCTGGCGCCCAGGTGAAAGATAAAATCTATTTTGGGATGGAAATGTTCCAGCCATGCGTGAAAGTCTTTTCTGTCGACCTGATGAAAGAAATTCTTCCCCGCCAGGTTAATGTTTTTTTCCTTGCGGGAAAAGTCGTCTGCAAGGATGAGGTTTTGCAGCCCCTCCTGATTAAGTATGCTGGTAAGGCAGCTGCCGATGAAGCCTGCTGCCCCTGTGATAACAATCATAAAAATACTTTCGCTTAAATTTCCTTATTGGGTTTTTCGAGGCCATAGCCGGAGGTCTTATCCTCCCGTTTCAGCAGGAAGGCAAAGACAAAGCCAACAAAGCCGAGCAGGGAGAACACCAGCATGGCATTGGTATAATCCAGGGGTTTTATCACTTCGAGTTCATAGTCTCCCTCTCTCAGGCCAAAATAGTTGGCGTCGGCGTATGCCAGCCGCCCGTAGCCCATCAGGATCTCAAAACTGCCATCATCCTCCAGGTAAAAGCGAACCCTCTCCTGCCAGACCATATGTTCCCTGCCATCTTGCATATCTGCATCCGCTAAGGTTGCATCTGCATCATAAAGTGTCAGCGTGCCGCGGAGTGTGCCTCCGAAAAGGGTCTGATGACGAGGATCCACATCATTTCTGAAATATCCTTGCGGGTCTGCAGAAAAATCACCATCAAACAGGAGGATTTCCTCAGATCTTCTGGTCACTATGATCTCTGCCCGATAATAAGGCCCTTCTACCAGATGGTTAAAGTCAGCCATGGAGATTACATCACCCTGGCCGATGCGCAGCTCAAACTCACCTTGCTCGTTAGTTTTTTGGTGATGCAGCTCGCGCCAGACCACGTCGCCGCTGATGCTGTCTTTAAACACGGATGCATTGACATGGATGTCCATATCTGTGATGGGTGTTTCCTTTCTGTCCAGGTAGGTGCCGGTATAGCGCATGTCTGCTTGCTGGACTTGTGTAAAATCCTGGCTGTCCACCTCGGTCCGGTAAAATGGGTTTGATGCGTCGATGACCAGGCCGATGACGATGGGGAAGATCCAAAGTCCGATATTCTGCACCGAGAACATAAAGCCATAGGCGGTTCCCAGCTTGCTCTGCCTCACTATCTTGGTCACGGCGGGCCACATGGCAGCAGGTACCAGCGAGAATGCAATTCCAAGGAGTACAATGGGAACCCTCGGCTCAATATATGTTTTGGCAAACATCAGGTGGGCAATGATAAGCAAGGCGGAGCCCAGGTACATAAGGGTGGCGCTCTTGCCCTTGTTATCTGTTATCCATCCAAACAGCGGTGTCAGAAGGATGGTTCCGTACATAAGGTACGAGGTGACATCTCCCGCCAGCGCCCGGGGCATGGCGAACTTGTTCATCAGCAGGTCGGGCGCAAATTTCAGGAAGGGGAATACAGCCGAATAAAATGTGACACAAAGCATGGTGATATATATCACCGAACGGTTAGTAACCAGGTCTTTCAGATCTTTCCATTTAAACTCGTCTTCAGGGTCTTTCAGGTCGATGTCTACCTCGCGGTCGACCTTGTAGTCCATCACCATGTATATCATGAATGCCAGAAGGCCTGCCCACAGGATGATGACGCCAACCCAGATGGCCGTTGTCCACTCAGGATAGATCAGCCTGGGCGACATCGTAAAGGCCAGGGCCGCTCCCAGCCGGCCTACAGCCAGGTTCAGACCCAGTGCCAGCGCAAGTTCTTTGCCTTTAAACCATTTGACGATGACCTTGGAAAGCACCACAATGCTGGTTTCAGCACCCAACCCAAAAATGAAGAAGCCCAGCGACATCATCTTCAAAGCCGGAGAATATGAAGTCAGGAAAGAGTCCATGAACCGGTATCCAAAACCACCATCAAGGAACATGTCCGAAGCCCCGTAGGCTGTAATGCTGCCTCCGAGGGCCATCAGGAAGATAAAGGAAAAGCCGGTGATCCTTATGCCAATGCGGTCAAGAATAATACCCCCCAGCACAGCCATGGCCAGAAAAACGTTTGGTATGGAATAGGCA
>SLEW01000072.1 GCA_007124575.1 Bacteroidales bacterium
ATGAACGACAGAACGTTCTTTTTCAGGCATCTGGCGCAGACATCATCTTTTCCGCTGGCCCTCGAGATTGTAAGCGCTGAGGGTTTGTATATGTATGGTGCTGATGGCAAGGAGTACATGGACCTTATCAGCGGCATTTCGGTGAGCGCCCTCGGGCACCGGCATCCTGCTGTGGTTAGTGCGGTTAAAGAGCAGGCAGACAAATACATGCACCTGATGGTGTATGGCGAATTCGTGCAGTCACCACAGGTTCAGCTGGCTGCTTTGCTTAGTGATGTGTTGCCTGACCAACTTGACCAGGTATATTTTGTCAACTCAGGAAGTGAAGCTGTTGAGGGTGCACTGAAACTGGCAAAGCGCTATACCGGAAGAAGGGAGATCGTTTCGTTCTGTAACGCTTACCACGGCAGCTCCCATGGCTCATTGAGCGTAACAGGAAATGAGAGCCTGAAAAGAGCTTTTCGGCCGCTTCTGCCAAACATATACCACATACCTTTTGGAGATACTGCCTCATTCGATGCCATAACTGAAAACACCGCCTGTGTGATCGTGGAAACTATTCAGGGTGAGGCCGGAGCCGTGACGACAGATGCTCATTTTTTCCACGAGCTCAGGAAGAGATGTAGTGATACGGGAGCCCTCCTGATCATGGATGAAATCCAGACTGGTATGGGACGAACCGGGAAGCTATGGGCTTTTGAACATTACGGCATTGCACCTGATATCCTCACGTTGGCAAAAGGTCTTGGCGGTGGCTTGCCAATCGGAGCCTTCATCTCAGGAAAAAAGATCATGCAAAGCCTGACCCACGACCCTGTTTTGGGCCATATAAGCACTTTTGGCGGCAATGCCGTCTGTGCTGCTGCTTCGCGTGCCTGCCTGGAAACCATCGTAAGGGAAGAATTGTGGAAAAACGCAGAAAGACAGGGAGAGTTGTTTAAGAGCTTACTGAAACATCCTAAAATAAAAAATATCAGGGGCAGGGGGCTTTTGCTTGCAGTGGAATTCGACAGTTTTGATCAGTGCAAAGCGATTATTGATACCTGTATTGCCCGGGGATTGATCACAGATTGGTTTCTCTTTGCTGATAATTGCATGCGCGTGGCGCCCCCACTGATCATACAAGAGCATGAGGTGAGAATAGCCTGTGATATTATTTTGCAGGCTATAGATCAAAATAGCGGTTGACTTGTATGTATATTGTGTTTATCTTTAACATAGTGTAATATAATGCCCGCAAAGTATTCAGCTTTGAGAATTTTTCTCAAAGGGGTTCGTATTCTGCCATTAATGCCATCAATATGAAAGCAGATATCAAGGCCATTCTCAAACAGAAACCACTGCAGAGCCTTCCTGTTGAAGGGTTTTTCAGCAATTATCCTGTCAAGAAACAGATCATGCAGGGTGACTTCATCCTTTTGTGTGGAAAAAGTGACTATGACTGGGCTTATTTGTGTGGCGACAACCCGGAAGGTCTTTTTGCTGTACTGGACAAGTTTAATTTTGACACCTTGTATTTTGCCAACGTGGAAGAGTGGATGTTGCCTGTGCTGACACATTCCCGTAAAATCGAATGGAAACTCAGCACACATCGCTATTTTCTTCCTGATGACATGGTTTTGGATCCGCCTGAATATCTTTCCAAGTCATTGGAACCTGATATGGCAGGATACATTTTTAATCGCTCCGCTTACAAGGATTTTACCTCCGAAAAATATATTAGGGAGCGTCTGACAAAAGACGTCTCTGCAGGTATCTGGATTGAAGGTGAGTTGGTAGGGTGGGGGTTGACCCACGACGACACGTCCCTCGGCTTCCTGCATGTCGTGCCGGATTATCGCGGCCAGGGCCTGGGGGAAAACCTGCTGCGTTTCCTGGTTAATGAAAAACAGCTATGCAAAAAACCGGTCTTTGTAAACATCGAACCGCACAACCATCAGTCGATCAATCTTGTTAAGAAGCTGGGCTTCCGGTTTGACCGTGAGGTGAGCTGGATTAAGCTTACCTGATCCCAGAAGCGGGTTATGTTTCTTTACGTTCCAATACGTATAACTCTACGTGCTCCTTATTGCGGATGGATGTTATCCAGGATTTTTTCCGGGAAGGCTTGTCTGTGACCGGCGTCCGGTCATATAAGAGAAGTTGAAAGTCAGCGTGATGCATTTGCAAAGCCTCCTCCATGGGATGAGTGTCTGTAATACCTGCCACCAGCGCAAAGTTTGAAAACAGGATGGCGATCTTTACTCCTGCAGGGCATCTGTCTTTAAGTGTGTTAAAGAAGCCGGCAAAGAAGTCTTCTTCGTAATAAGAGCCCTGGTCAAGTGTGGTGAGGGGCTTCCCGGGTATCCATGGTGGGTTGCATACGATCAGGTCGCCATGCGCGGGCACATAACTGCCAAGCATGTCAGCCTGCTCCGGAAAGATATAACTTCCTGAAGTCATGCCAAGCCTGCTCAGGTCTTCCTGTATGCTGTATATCGCATTAGGATTGGTGTCGGTGGCGTGAATTGCCTTCAAGCCATGTTTGTGCATGATAAATGACAAAATACCGCAGCCTGTGCCTATGTCAAGTGCGCGTTCAAAGCCCCGGTTGTCCTTCAGCCAGCTATCAAAAAGGTTCAAATGACTCTCCCGGGTCGGGAAATATACTCCGTAAAACGGATGCAGCGGATGCGTCAGTACTTTATATGTCTTACCCTTCTCATGCCATTGCCTGGCTCCGTTCATACCCAGAAAATCAGAGAATGTGATAAAGAAATCATGTTCATCTGGATAAAAATCCCTGAGCCAGGGATTGTCTGGCGCACCTTTTAGCAATGCTTTGTGCTCCTTCACCCTGATCCATATTTTCGATTGGTATTGGTGTAACAGCCGCCGCTGCTCGCGTGATGTAGGATAATCAATAACGGGAATCCTGTCGCTAAGCCGCTTTTTAAGCCATGAATAAAATGCCATCGCAAAACCATAAGTATGAGTAAGCTGAATGTCATATCCCTTGTCGAGACTGTGCCATATTTTTTCGAAGGCTGCTCCCGGGGTTATTTCCCTAATGCCTGTAGAAAATGTTCGCACTGCCGGTTTGACCAGCTGATCTGGAACTCCATTGTTTTTGCCTTGCATGTGTTTATGTGTTTATGCAGATGGTGTGGTCATAAATATACAAAGATAGCGAAATGCTTTGTTGATATAGTCGGCCAAAATGACAGTAAAATGCGTATTTTCTTAATAAAAATGTCAACATGGCACAAAACAGACATATATTATGCGGTTCCATAAGTTGTGATTTGGATTGGCACAGGGTTTGAATATGTTATGGTGAAACTTAAAAAAATTAGTTATTAACCAAAAAAAAAGGAGGGTTGCGATATGTTACCAATGTTAAGAAAAACACGCAGTAATGTGCCCAGCTTTGTTGATGAATTTTTTGGTAAAGACTGGATGGATACCGTGTTCTCTGACAGCCCGGGCATTAGTACACCGGCAGTAAATGTGAAAGAAACAGATGATGATTTTCAAATTGAGGTGGCTGCTCCCGGACTGGACAAAAAGGATTTCAATGTAAATCTGGAGAACAATGTACTTACCATCTCGTCTGAGAAGGAGCACAAAGATGAAAAGAAGGATGACAAAGGACAATACATGCGCCGTGAGTTTAGTTATGCATCCTTCAATCGTTCATTTACACTTCCAGAGGCGGTAGATGCTGACAGCATCAAGGCTACGCACAAGGATGGTATCCTGTTGATCACCATTCCGAAGCGCGAGGAAGCAAAACGGAAGCCGCCCAAGCAGATTGACATTTCTTAATGACATGCATGGGCACAAAAAAATGGGAGGTCTTAAGACTTCCCATTTTTTTTGGTTACATCTTCAAAAAAATCATATAAGAGAGGGCTGATGGTTCATTTTAATGTTTTGCCTGTCTGTTAAGTTGCTGTTTGTCAGAGATTTTATTACCTGCTGATCTGCAGTTTTTTTGTAATGATGTAGCCATCTATGTTGACTTGAACAAAATAAATTCCCTGGGTTAACTGAGATACATCTATTATTTTGTTGTTACTTGTCGTTGAAATAAATCCCTTTTCATTTCCAACAACATCAAAAATCTTTATACTTTGTATGGGTTCCGAATGGTTGACGTAGATATATCCTGAAGCCGGGTTGGGATATATCTGCAGGCTATTAGCCAGATCATGTTCATAGACATTGGTACAGTCTTCAAAAGAGATGGTGATGGTGTCGGTATCAGCGCAGCCGTTCTCGTGCCACACCTCGACCCAGACCTCTAATATGTCTGTATCGTGGTCATCCGGATCAACAAGGTATGTTTGTCCTGATGAGCCATCGAACCACTCGTAGCTGTAGTCTCCTTCCCCTGCATCCAGCAAAAGGGTTTCTCCGTAGCATACCACAGCATCGCCGCCCAGATCTGCATCTGGTGTATCAAGAAAATATAGGGTCATGCTATCTGATACCATGTCATCACCAAGTGTAACTTGAAGGTTAAGGTTTACCTGGCCATTATGCAAGTCTTCTTCTCCCGGGTGATAAGTGGCATGCAGTTCACCGGGGTCGGCGAAGTAGCCGTCACCCGCTGTACTCCATAGCAGCTGGTCATAATTCCATGCGTATCCCTTGGTGAGGAATATCTCATTGCCGCAGCGTTCCTGGTCGAAGCCAGCTATGGCGTTTGTGACCAGGCGGGCAGGGAATGATATCTGGTCAATCCATCCTGCATCAGCACCAACGGTGATGCTGCCATCTTTCTCGTATGCCCAGCGGAATGTGCGTTCTCCAGGCTCTACTTCATAGACCACGCGTTCCCAGTCCTTCTCACCAGACCACCTGTCCATCAATTCATTATCGATATAAAAGTTAAGCCAGTCATAATTATTTTCGGAGGATACTTTTCGGTAAAAAGAGATGGAGTCTTGTGTTTTTACGGGGTAGGTGATTTGCAGGCTGGTGATTTGATTATGGGTGATATCGCCGCTGCGGGCAGAGAAACTCCCCGTATAGGCGGTGTCCGGGTCAATGACCCAGTCGGCCACGCCACCATGCTGCCAGTCAAACTGGTCAAAATCAGCACTGTTCCAGTCTTCGGTGACCAGCCCCGTTTTAAAAGCCAGTTCATCATGGATGAGGTATGCACCTGCTTGCAGTTCATGATCCAGGCGTGCTATGGCGCCGTCATGCACGGATGGATGAATCAGGATGTCAAAATCGATTTCGGCGATCTGCCCTGGTCCCAGAGCATCATGTCCAGCCTGACCGTTATCAATATGAACGAAGCCCTGCTCAGAAGTCAGTGATGCATTGAGTTCTGCGGAAGCCAGCTGGCCCAGGTTTTCCGTCACAAAACGCATGGTTGACGGTTCGCCGGGCTTCAGGGCGCTGGTTTCATTGCCGTGCTCATCCAAAATAAGAATATCTCTGATCGTCAGTTCAGGGGCATATGCTGTCTCGGAAAAGTTGCTGAACCACCGGGTTTCCGGGCTTTCGGCGGAATATGTTTCGAGCTCAAAATAGACTCTATGGTTACCAGGGATGGTATCTGAAACTTCAAACACGAATAGTTCTTCCAGCAACAGTGTGTCTTCTGCAGGAAAGGTGCCTGGTGTTGCAAGGGTGTCAAGAAGATGGATGTAGGGCGAGGAACTGCTGATGCGGACATGTACGTCTTCCACCGGTTCTTCTGCGCGGTTTTGCAGGTAGAGATTGATGCCGATGGTTTCACCGGGATTGATCTTTCCGTCGTTGTTTCCCTGGTTGTCGTCCAGCTCATGGGCTACGTAGCTGATGCCGCTGAAAGGGGTGTTGAGGACGGCTTCAAGAGCATGAATCCGGCCGCTCCCATAAATATTGCTTTTGGTTTCCGTGAAAGCCACGGAATTCTCTTCCAGGATCTGACTGATCTCTTCTGGTGTGATCTCCGGACTTTTGGAAATGATCAGGGCCATGACCCCGGCTGTTGCGGGGCTGGCCATGGATGTTCCGCTGAGCGTTCGGTATCCGGTGTTGTTCGCGTTGGAGAGTGAGATGATCTCCGACCCCGGGGCTGTCACATCCGGTCTGATCAGCCCCATTTCCGGGCTGTATGGATAATCATTGAACGGCGATACGTTAGCCCATGAAACGGGGCCATTGCTGGAGAAACCGGAGATCTCATCTTCCATCGTTACTGATCCTACGGAAACAACGGCAGACACCCCACCCTGAAGGGTTTGATCGGGATGAAGCCATGGTGGCGGAACATCTCCCGGGGTTCTTACCTGGTGCGGCGGGATATCCGATGAGGAATTCCCTTCGTTTCCAGCTGCCACGGCGGCGATCACGCCGGCACTCAGGGCGTTGTTCATGGTAGTACGCCACATCGGGCGATCGGGGTTCCAGGCATGTTTCCATCCAAGAGACATGTTCATGACATGGGCACCCTGATCCACGGCAAACTGTATGCCTGACCAAACACCTGCCTCTGAGCCACTGCCCTGGCTGTCCATCACGGATATGGCCATGATTTTCGCACCTGGTGCCATCCCCGTGACAATGCCGGCAGCACCATGGCCAGCCACCGTGCCTGCACAATGCGTGCCGTGTCCGTTGTAATCCATGGTGTTGTTATTGTTGTCTACGAAGTTGTACCCATGGTTAGGATAATCAGGGTGTATCCACATGTTGCCGGCCAGATCCACGTGGTTGTAGTTCACACCGGTGTCCAGCACTGCGACCACTACATCCTCACCATCAAATCCATCTGCCCATACTTCATCAGCCTGGACATGGGATACATTCCACGCGATA
>SLEW01000096.1 GCA_007124575.1 Bacteroidales bacterium
ATAGTAAATCTACCAACATTGAATACACCGTCAAAGTTGTCAATGCTTCCACCATCTCTGGGATCTAATGTTACTGTGGTTCCGTCGAGAATTTGACCGAAATCAATGTTTTCGTCTTGAGTGATGTCAAGTTGCTGGATAATCTCAGCAGAGGCTTCTGCAGATGTGCTTGTATCAAATTGTTGTGCAAAAGCTGTACTGGTAAATCCTACAAAAACGATTGCTGCGAATAAAATTTTGAAAGTTTTCATTGTTCTGTGTTTTAAGGTTTATTTTTTTGTTTGTTTAAGTTTCGAAGTTTTGTTTTGTTTCGCTTCGCCCATTTAGGTGCAACAGGCGTGCCAAAAAATATAAAATACTAAAAAACAGACATATAGGGTTTCGTATTCGTTTTTGATGAATGGTGTTTTCTTCGTTTTTGAGTACTGGAGGTTGTGAAAAAGAAGCGTTTAATGTCTCTATTTAGAAAAATCAGGAGTGCCTGATGTGTCAATGGTGATTAAAGGTACCTTGGCTGCTACCTTTCTTCTTTGCGCTTTTTGCGTGATGTTTTTTTGCGGCCTCTGCGTGGAACCTTTTCGGGGAAAAACAACCAACGCTTTTGCAATACTTTACTGGCTATTGATTCCACGCAAAGGCCGCAAAGATTAAGACACGCGATGGCCGCAAAGGAAAAAAGACTTCCCGGGTGTTGGGTTTGAGATGTTTTTGAAAGAAAAGGCCATCCGGTCAATCTGTATATCCTTAAACGCCAAGAACGTTCAAAAAAACCTTAACGCATTCTTAATTAGCACATCAGCACATTAGCACATTAACACATTACTCTATGGTAACGTTAACTTCTTCGGTGATGGCCGGTGCCTGCACCAGGTCCGTGGGGGAGATGTCGCCACGTCGCGTTTCGAAGGTGAGTGTCACGCGGTATTCGCCGGGTGGGATTTCACAGGTGTCGATGGCGATGCGCCGCACCTCTTCAAAATATGCAGTGGTGGTGGTCTGTCTTTCTGCTACCATGTTGCCGTCCATGTCATAGACTTCCGCACGCATGCTGCCGATGAACGGGGAGTTGCCGGTGCGCTCCAGTCTTGGCAACAGGAGCATGCGGTCCTCCTCGTGACGCACTTCGACACCCTTGACGTTGACCCCGGTGGTGGTCTGTCCTTTTTTATAGAAGGCGGCAATGATTTGTTCAAAGCGGAAGGAGATGCGGGTGGTGATGCCTTCTTCTTCGGTAGCCATATCGATCTCGGCCTCCTGCGGGTTGGCCAGGATCCTCACGCGTGTCCAATACACCCCGTCTTCGGCCTGTGGCTGTGGCCGCACCTGGAAGCGCACGGTCTGCTGCTGCCTTGGCCCCAGCACGAAGGAGCGCGGGAAGGCCCTGACCCACTCGTTGATGGCGTGGCGTTCGTAGGCCAGCGAGTCTTCGTAGGTCATCACCAGGTTGCCTTCCTCATCGGAGGTGGGGTATCCGAAGGCGAAATCGATGCTCACCTCCTGGGGGTCATCTGAACGGTTGGAGACATACACGGTTCCGATGTTGGTCTGGTCGTCGATGAAGACCGTGGAGGGTGCGATGGAGACCTGTGCTGACAGCGGCAGGGCCGTTGCCAGGAAGATTAATGCGAGGGAAAATACAATGCTGCGCTTCATGATATAAAGGTTTTGATTGGTTTTATTGTTTGTAATGGTTCGTCGTTTAAAATCGTTCGCCAAACATTAACCCTATGGTATGTCAAAAATATGCATTTTTATCGGACTGCATGTTTTTTACACTTTTTATTTTGTCAGACTATGCCGATATGAGACAAAATACTGTCAGAAGTATATGTGCTTATACGTTTTGCAATGATTAGGGTTACGATTTTATATATAAACGCCTTTGCCCGGAAAATTCAATCATTGTTTTTGTGCACGCATGTTGCTAAGGGATCTTATGACCAAAAAAACAGGCATTTAAGCATTGGAAGTCATCTTTGAAGAGGGCCTTCGTTTTTGAAGGTTTTTAGGCAACCAAATAATGAAGCAATCCGTATGCTGAATATTATTCTCCTATGAAGGACAGCCCAAGTGCAGGCCGGCCCAAGTGCAGGACAGCTCAAGTGCAGGCCGGCCCAGGTGCCAGGACAGCTCAAGTGCTGTCCGTACGGAGTGTCAATAAGGGGGGAGGGGTAACGACCGCTTGTAGCCTTATTTATTCCAAATAAAATAATTGCTTTTTATAATCAAACAAAACAAATTATATTTGTGACAAAACAAGCAAAAAAACATTTAAAATATTGAAATGCAAAAAAATCGAAAGCCTACGCGAATGAAGGGTCATGATTATGGTGTGGCCGCCATGTATTTTATCACTTCGTCGGTTAAAGACAACAGGTGTGTCTTTGGTAAGGTGTCAGAGGGAAAAATGAATCTAAACAGTTATGGACAAGTTGCTGAAGAACAATGGCATTGGCTGAAAGACCATTATGCATTTCTAACAATACCGGCATTTGTTGTTATGCCCAATCACGTGCACGCCATCATTTATATTCATGGTAAAACCACCCATCAAAAAATACGCCCCCTTCCCCAGCTTATCAGTGCGTATAAATCACGGGTGTCTGCCAGAATAAGAGAACTTGGACTCCACGACTTCTGCTGGCATCGGTCATATTATGATCATCTCATCAGAAATGAATACAGCTATATGAACATTCTCCAATATATCCGCGACAACCCCCGCAAATGGCACCAAGACTCCTTATTTTCAAAAAAACGTTCTCAATAACCACGTTTTGATTCTATCACTGCATAAACGACCAGTTGTGGCCGGACTTGGCCGGCCACCCTTGTTTCCCCCGGGATGGCCCCGTACGGACAGCACTTGGGCTGTCTCATTTGAGCTTTGCCACCCGCGCTGTTCATCACGGGGATTCTCCTATGTGCTTAGGCTCTGCCCCTTGCGCTTATTCATCACGGGGATTCTCCTGAGCGCTTAGGCTCTGCCCCTTGCGCTTATTCATCACGGGGATTCTCCTATGTGCTTGGGCTCTGCCCCTTGCGCTTGTTCATCACGGGGATTCTCCTGAGCGCACAGGATAATCCTATGGAAGGACAGCCCTAGTGCTGTCCGTACGGAGTGTCCAAAAGGAATGAGGGTGGCCGGCCAAGTCCGGCCACGAAAACAATTGTTCCCAGTTTGGGAAATTTGTATCTTTGTAATGGAGTCCGGTAATGGAGAGAATACTTGCAAAAAGCACCTTGATTGCATTCTGGAACAAACATCCAGATAGCGAACAATATTTGAAAACGTGGTATGATATTGCCATGCAGGCTCAAAGGAATTCACTTGCGGATGTAAAAGAAACATTTGCGAACGCAAGCATTTTAAGAAACAGCAGGGTGGTCTTCAACATCAAGGGAAATGCATACCGGCTTGTCGTAAAGATAAATTACGCAAAGCAGTGGATATTCATCCGCTTTACAGGCACCCATAAGCAGTATGACAAGATTGATGCAGACACCATATAAACAGCACGCCCATGCACATTAAACCCATAAAAACGAAATCTGATTATGTTGCAGCATTGAGAAGGCTGGAAGAGGTCAGAAATTCTGAACAGGAAGAGAAAACTCACCATTGAGATGATCCGCAATGTCACCAAAAGACTGCACATCTCACCCGAAGTCCTGATCCGGGACTACAATTTGTCTGAATAATCCGTAACCTGCCTTCCCGACTTTTTGACCTTTCAACGTTTCCGACCTTTCGCCCTTCTTAAGGATACTCCACCCGCAAATGCACCGTTCCCTCATATACCCCCGGGGAAACATCCCCTACATCGACACTTCCGTATAACAAGAGGTAGGTTTCAAACTTTAGTGGTGGATTTAGCATATCGTTGATCAGCAGGTTGCCTGGATTCATTCGGATGGCTGTGGTGGTGTCTGCCACCGGGTTGAGATTGAGCGGTCCGGCGAATACAGGGTGGGCATAGGCCAGGCGCAGATCCAGAGGCAGACGGTTTTCCTTATCCCGGATCAAATAATCGGGTGATGTGAGGGTAACGATAAGGTGGACGTTTTCTGTGGTATGGAGCGTAAGCTGACCGGCGTTCTCGTGGTCATAGGCGGTTTCCACGAGGCCATCGCCGGGCGCGGCCTGCGCCGTCAGGTCAGGCATGATCAGGTCACCCAGGCCAAACTCGGGATCCACACGGATCTCCAGATGCATCACCTGTGCTTCCGCCGGACGGAAACTGGCAATCATCAAAAAAACAGAGATAAGAAATATTAACCGTATACTATACGTGCTATGCATATCTTTATATAAGGACGAACAGCCAAAAAGTCGGGGCTTGCGGTTGACTTATGGCCATTGGTGCATCGTAACCCCTCAACCTTACATCCCGAATCGCTTCGCTCTCGGGACTTCGCTGCCGCTCAGCCTCAACCTTGCCTTCAAACTGGCGGACAGGTCAAGCCCTGTCCCTACAAGCTTCTTATTAGTATCCGGAATATTCCACATGCACGTCAATGATCCCTGAATAGGGGCCGGCATTGACGTCCCCCACGTTGATGTCGCCATAAATAAACAAATACGCCGTTGCTGTGGGTGGGGTGTAGCCTGCGTGTGGCGGCACGGGTGGTGGGCCGGGCGGGCCTCCGGGGCGGCGGCGAATCTGGAAGGTGGCCATGTGGCCGGGCACTTCTACGGCCTGCTGTTTGGCTGTGGGGATGTCGATATTTTCCTGCCCCCGGTTATAATAAGCCATGTTTACCGTCAGCGGAATACGGCGGTTTTCATCATTCAGGTGTTCTTCGTTGCCTTCCAGCAAAATGAAGTTATTGGTAGGTGGTGTCAAGGTAACCGTCACGTCCAGGTAGGCAACCCCTTCAATTTCAATCACCACTGCTTCTTCCTCTTGCAGGTCGATGCTGAACAAACCCTCACCGCTGAGCCGGTCGCCAAAATCCAGTTCGTCGGGGACCAGCGGCGTGAGCGTGATGCCCTCCTCCGCATACAATCCGAAATCCACCTGCTGTGCCTGCACCCCGCCGGGGCGCATCATCAGCAGCACCAAAACAATAATGGCGTGGATTGTATAATATATTGATGATTGTTTCATTCCTTTATGGCCTTGTTTATTTATTCGGATCACACGCGGTTGTTGTTTGCCCGGGCAGCCTCACCTTTTGGACAGGTCAAGTCCTGTCCTACAAACTTCAAACCTCCTACATGTATTCAATTTCGATGGTAAACTCCCCGTCATAATTTCCGGGCAATGCTTCTGAGAGGTCAATGCGGCCGCCGATCCAGAAATAAAAGATGCCGTCTTCGTTGAAGCGCACATCGCGCTCCAGCAGGTCAAGCAACTCCGACTCCCGCTGGTTGTCACCGGGATAGCCGCTCACCTCATATTTAAAGAATATTATGCCGGGGCCCTCGCGCCGGGTAACCTCCATTTCAGTCAGGTAGCTGACACGGATCTCGGCATTAGGCTGACCCGATGCGCGCATGATGCCTGCCTCGGGGTCAAAAACGGGATTGATGTATATATCATCTTCATCCTGCAACATGCTGGCTTGCAGAATGCCTATGTCGCTGATGGTCTCCAGTTCGATGCCGTTGCCGACCACCGTGGCTGATGCCGTGATGTTTACGCTTGTGCCGGTATCGTTCTGATTTTGGGCAATGGTAACCAAAGGCAGGAGCAGGAGTGCGAATGCTATGTATGATATGATCGGTTTCATTGTATCCTGAATTGTTCTACTAGTGTTGTAGTCTGTGTTTTCCGGTTTTTTCTCACCGGCAAGATGCAAAGCCCGCGAAGGTTTTCTTTGCGATCTCTGCGCCTTTGCGGCTAAACTTTTTTGGTTTTTTGATTAGAGGACCGCATCCGGCCCAAAGCCACTAAGCATATTGAACAATAATTGTGCCTTAAGGTTCAACTTCCTGTATAATAGCTTAAATTGATACATATAAATATATAGTACGATTCTGAATAATATTCGTTATTGATGAATTTATTGGTCTTTTTCTGCTACGCTTTCCAGCTTTTTGATGATGTCCGGAAAGGCACCGAGACTGGCTTTCAGCACTTCCAGGTCAAGACTGTCGGCCTGTTTCAACAGCAGGTCACAGTATTCCGACAAGATCCTGCAACTGTGTTTCTCCGCAAGTTTCTTGAGCTCCCTGGCAAACTCTTCGATTTTGAAGAGTACCCATTGGTTTTTAACGCCGTCCCACTGCGGCAGGTGTTCTGCTTTGAGCTCTTTCAGCAGGTCTGGCAAGCGGGCTCTTTCGGCCTTCGAAAGGCTTATTTCTTTGCGCGACAGCAGTTCATCTGCTGTTAATGCTTTGGGTTCGCTTCCCACTGACTGATCTTTTTTGTCATGCTCCAGGTATTTGCTTAACATCTCAAAAAGGTGCTGTTTTTTGACCGGCTTATAGATCTGATCCGAAAACAGGTGATCCACATCCTCTTTTTCGAGTTCCAGGTAGGCGGTAAATGCAATGATGGGGATGTTTTTCAGGCGCGGGTCTTCCTTGATTTTTTGTGCCACCTGGTACCCGTCCATGCCTGGCATCAGGACGTCGAGGATGATGAGGTCAGGGGTGTATTCCTTCAGGATGTCCAGGGCTTCTTCACCCTGGCCTGCTTCCCTGACCTCCAATCCGCACTTCGACAACAAAACCTTAAGCAGCTGCCGGTTTGACTCGCTGTCGTCGACAATCAGCAGCCGGGCTCCTTTGAAGTGATAGGATGCTTTCTTTTCCG
>SLEW01000214.1 GCA_007124575.1 Bacteroidales bacterium
ATCGTGGAGAATGTACTTAAGGCCCTGCAAAAGCTTGCTGCTGTGCACCGGGCTTATTACTCTTACCCTGTGCTTGCCATCACAGGAAGCAATGGCAAAACGGTGGTGAAGGAATGGATCTTCCAGGCCCTGTGCGACCAGCATCACATCATAAGAAACCCCAAAAGCTACAATTCACAGATTGGTGTGCCCTTGTCGGTTTGGCTGATGAACGGACAGCATGACATGGCTGTATTTGAAGCCGGGATATCATATACCGGAGAGATGGAAAAGCTGGCAGGCATACTGGAGCCTGATATCGGACTCTTTACCCATATTGGCCCGGCTCATGACGAAGGCTTTTCTTCGCGGGAAGAAAAGATCAGGGAAAAGCTGAAGCTTTTTGAAAACTGCAAAGCACTCATATACCGTAGCGACCAGAAAGACGTATCGGGAGAAATAGACCGGTGGCACAGGAAACACCCTGAGGTGCGCCTTTTCAGCTGGGGTGGCAGGCCAGAGGATGACATGCATGTGGTCCGGATAGAAAAAATGACAGATGTCACCATGGTATCCATTGTTTACGAAGAGGATATGATGATGCTCTCCCTGCCGTTTCAGGATGAAGCTTCTGTGGAAAATGCCATCCATACCGCTGCCTTTATGCACTATATTGGCTGTGATGATGCTTTTATCATAAAAAAAACAGCGAATCTGCAACCCGTCTCGATGCGTCTGGAGATGAAAGAAGGCGTCAATAACAGTATCATCATTAATGACAGCTACAACTCCGACCTGCACAGCCTGGCCATAGCCCTGGATTTTTTGCAGAGCCAGACCCACAACCGGAAGAAAACGCTGATACTCTCAGATATCCTGCAAAGCGGCATGCCTTCGCAGGACCTTTACAGCGAGGTGGCATCCCTGGTGGAGTCCGGTAACGCAGATCAACTTATAGGTATTGGTCCGGATATCAGCAGCCATGCGGGGGTTTTTAATCTTCCGGCCCGCTTTTTCAATGATACGGATGAGTTTATTGCAAACACTGACTTCCAGGAGTATCGCAATGAAGCCATATTGTTAAAAGGCGCCAGAGTCTTTGGGTTTGAGCGGATAAGCAACCTGCTGCAACAAAAAGACCATCAAACCATTCTGGAGATAGACCTGGACGCCCTGGCCCACAACCTGAATATTTATAAATCATTGCTCGGGCTCCGGACCAAAATCATGGGCATGGTGAAAGCCTTTTCCTATGGTAGCGGCAGTGTAGAGGTGGCCCGGATGCTGCAGTATTACAATGCTGACTACCTCGCCGTAGCTTATGCTGATGAGGGCAAAGCGCTGCGAAAGGGGGGTGTACAGATTCCCGTGGTGGTGATGAATCCGGAGGTGCGAACCTTTGACACCTTATTCACTTACAGCCTGGAGCCCGAAATATATGGCCTCCCCTTGCTGCACAGGTATGTAAAGGCCACACGGCAGCTTATGGAAAGCCACCACGGCCATGATATCCCAAAGAGCTTTCCGATACATATAAAAATGGATACCGGGATGCACCGACTCGGTTTTCAGCCCGGTGATGCTGACGCCATGCTTGCTTTGCTGAAAGAAAACACCCACATCCATGTAGCATCTGTATTCAGTCATCTTGCTGCCAGCGAAGATCCGGCCCACGATGCATTCACCAAAAAGCAGATTGCGCTCTTTGAAGAGCTGACCGGTCACATAGAGCAGGAACTGGGCTATGGCTTTTTGCGGCATATCTGCAACTCGGCGGCTATTTCCCGCTTCCCTGAAGCCCATTTCGACATGGTGCGTGCAGGCATTGGGCTTTACGGTGTGTCTGGCGATCCGCAGATTGCCCCATTGCTGAAAAATGTAAGCACCTTCCGTTCGGTGGTGTCACAGGTGAAACAAATCTCCCGGGGCGACACGGTAGGCTATGGCCGGGCCGGCGTTGCTGAGGATGACATGGTGCTTGCCATTGTCCCTGTAGGCTATGCAGACGGACTGAATCGTCGTTTGAGCAATGGCCGCGGCAGGTTATGGGTGAAAAACCATCAGGTGCCTCTCGTAGGAAACATCAGCATGGACATGTGTGCCATCGACGTCACAGGCCTGGATGTCAAAGAGGGGGATGAAGTGGTTATCTTTGGAGAAGAGTTGCCTGTAACCTCCATGGCAAAAGACCTGGAAACCATACCTTATGAGGTCTTCACGGCGGTGTCGCAAAGAGTAAAGAGGATCTATTACCAGGAATAGCCTTCCCGGCATATAGCCGTCAGGGTTTATGCTTCAGGCATTTATCCAGTTGGAGAGGATCTGTCGCCCCACAGCTGTCATCACGCTTTCCGGATGAAACTGCACTCCTTTTACATCGTATTCGCTGTGCCTGACAGCCATAATTAAACCCATTTCATCTTTGGCGGTAACCTTCAGGTCCGCAGGTATGGTATCCGGATCGATGACCCATGAATGATATCTTCCTGTGTCAAATTGCTCCGGGCATCTGAAAAAAAGGGGTTCCTTCTTGTCTGTAACTATGGTGTTGATGGCTTTCCCATGCAAAACCTGCGGGAGATTCAAGAGCTTTCCTCCAAACACCTCCGCGATAGCCTGATGCCCGAGGCAAACGCCAAGGATGCTTTTTTCAGCGGCATAACGTCTGATTATCTCACATGATATACCTGCGTCTTTGGGAAGCCCGGGGCCGGGAGATACGATGATTTTGTCGTATCGTGCGGCATCGCTTATGTTAATTGCGTCATTCCTGCAAACGGTAAGCTTGCATTCAGGCCGCATTACAGCTTCTACCAGGTGGTAGAGGTTGTAAGTGAAGGAGTCGTAGTTGTCAATAATCAGGATGTGCATCTTCAGAAATAGGCTGTCTGTTCGGCAAAAATACGTAATTTTGAACGCAATCCATGCAGGATGGGTCAATTCCGGCAGGGGTATAGAAGTAAGAAGTATGGAGTAAGGAGTAAGAAGTAAGAAGTAAGAAGTAAGAAGTAAGAAGAACTTTATGTGACCGATTTATCAAATTATTAACACATAAACGGGCAGTATAAACATGTTCGTGTGCAACACCATAAATAACAGCAACAAACAAAATTATAAACACATGAGAGAGATTATTAAAACAGACAAGGCGGCGCAGCCTGTTGGCCCCTATAACCAGGCAATCAAGGTGAACGGCATCCTTTATGTGTCAGGTCAGATCCCGCTGGACCCAAAAACAGGGGACCTCTTAAAAGGGGATGTGCAGGAACAGACAAAAATGGTCATGGAGAACATGGGTGCCATCCTGGAGGCAGCAGGCATGGATTTCAGCCATGTGATCAAGTGCAGCATCTTTATCAGCGATATGAACAACTTTCCGTTGATCAACGAGGTGTATGCATCTTATTTTGAAGGTGAGCCCCCGGCCAGGGAAACGGTAGAGGTAGGTGCGTTGCCTAAGTTTGTAGATGTGGAGATCAGCTGTATCGCCGGATAGGTTGAGTTTTATTAGATTTTTTTTAAGAGTAGATGAACCGTATCCCGGATTACCGGGGACGCGGGTTATCACCTATGAGAAATCAGAATTTCCGTAAGTGCATATCATATAATAAGAATAAAAAAACATTAAATTAGTTGTAAAATATAATAAATAAAGCGTATATTTGGATAAAAACTCCAGGGATATGCTTGTAAAAACATTTGGGAGTACTGTACAGGGTGTAAGTGCCACTATCGTAACGGTAGAGACATCTGTAGCACCTGGTGTTAACTTTTTTATGGTAGGCTTGCCCGACAGTGCCGTTAAGGAGAGTCACCACCGTATCGAAGCAGCGTTAAAGCACAACGGGTATAAGATTCCCGGAAAGCGCATTGTGGTAAACATGGCTCCTGCGAATATCCGGAAAGAGGGTTCATCTTATGATCTTACCATCGCCATGGGCATACTGGCGGCTACAGGGCAGATAAAAGCGCAGCATGTGGGTAAATACATGATCATGGGTGAGGTATCGCTGGACGGAGGGTTGCAGCCTGTAAGAGGTGCTTTGCCTATAGCCATCAAAGCCCGTGAGGCTGGATTTTCCGGATTTATCCTGCCGCGCCAGAATGCCCGCGAAGCAGGTGTGGTAAACCAGCTTAAGGTGTATGGTGTGGAAAATATCCGCCAGGTGATTGATTTTTTTAATGGGAAAAAAACATTGGATCCTGTGGAGGTGGATACCCGTTCAGATTTTTACTCCAGGGCAGATCGCTGTGATTTTGATTTTTCCGATGTGAAAGGCCAGGAGAACATCAAGCGTGCCATGGAGGTAGCCGCTGCCGGGGGGCATAACATTTTACTCATAGGGAGTCCCGGCGCAGGCAAAACCATGCTTGCCAAGCGTTTGCCGGGGATATTACCTCCTCCGACGCTTCAGGAAGCCCTGGAGACTACAAAGATACACAGTGTTGCCGGGAAGCTGGATGATAACAGCTCCCTCCTGGCAGTCAGGCCTTTCAGGAACCCTCATCATACCATTAGTAACATCGCGCTGGTAGGAGGGGGGTCTGTGCCAATGCCGGGTGAGATATCTCTGGCACACAACGGTGTGTTGTTTCTGGATGAGTTGCCGGAATTTAAGCGCTCCGTGCTGGAAGTACTGCGACAACCCCTGGAGGACCGTGTGATGACAGTGAACAGGGCACGGTTCTCAGTATCATACCCCGCCAGCTTTATGCTGGTGGCCTCCATGAACCCATGCCCCTGCGGATTTTTTAACCATCCCGATAAAGATTGTATATGCGGTTCCAACAACGTCCAAAAATACCTGAACCGCATATCCGGACCGCTGCTTGACCGTATCGATATCCATCTGGAAGTGACACCTGTTCCTTTTGAAGAGTTGAATAAAAGCAACAAGACGGAGACAAGTAAAGCTATCCGCGAAAGAGTTATGATGGCACGACAGCGACAATGGGAACGCTATACCAAAGAGAATGATATCCATTGCAATGCGCAGATCCAAAGCAAACAGATGCGCGAATCCTGTAAAATTAGCTCTGCGGGATCCCTTCTGCTGAAAACCGCCATGGAAAAGCTTGAACTTTCGGCCAGGGCATATGACAGGATTCTGAAAGTAGCCCGCACCATCGCCGACATCGAAGCCCATGACGACATCCAGGTGGAGCACCTGGCCGAAGCCATCCACTACCGGAGCCTCGATCGCAGCAACTGGGCACTTGGATGAAGAGGAATGCCACAAGGCCGAAAAGCGGAAAGGACGAAAAGCCAAAAGGACGGGAAGCCGAAAGGGCGAAAAGCCGAAAGGGCGAAAAGCAGATATTCCAAAGGTCAAGGTGAAATAAGCCACTTATGAAGGGATGCATAAGTTGATATGTTTTACTGGGACATCCGTGTATTTTCTTATTTTTGTCTTTTGGTCATTTAGTCCTTTTGTCTTTTTATTTGTTAACATTTAAAACATAAAGCCATGAGTAAAGTCCTGATCATTGGAGCCGGAGGGGTGGGCAACGTGGTTGCCCGCAAGTGTGCCCGTATACCGGAAGTGTTTTCCGACATCATGCTGGCAAGCCGTACACTGGAAAAATGCGAACAGATTGCCAGTGCTGTTGGCGGCGACCGAATCAAGACCGCACAGGTCGATGCTGATAACGTGCCTGAGCTGGTGAATCTGATCAACAAATTCAAGCCCGACATGGTTATTAACGTGGCGCTGCCATATCAGGATCTTACCATCATGGACGCCTGTCTGGAAACCAAAACCCACTACCTCGACACGGCCAACTACGAGCCCCGCGACGTGGCAAAATTTGAATATAGCTGGCAGTGGGCATACCATGACAGATACAAAGAGGCGGGCATCATGGCCGTGCTGGGCTGTGGCTTCGACCCCGGGGTAACAGGCGTGTTTACAGCATACGGGGCAAAGCATTATTTTGACGAAATACATACCCTCGATATCGTGGATTGCAATGCCGGCGATCATGGGAAGGCCTTTGCCACCAACTTCAATCCGGAGATCAACATCCGGGAGATCACGCAAAATGGCCGTTACTGGGAAAATGGCAAGTGGGTTGAGACTAAACCCCTGGAAATACATAAACCCATCGCGTATCCGCAGATCGGTGAACGCGAATCTTATCTGCTTTACCACGAAGAGCTTGAGTCGCTGGTGAAAAACTTCCCGTCGCTCAAAAAGGCCCGGTTCTGGATGACTTTCGGTGATCAGTATCTCACCTTCCTGAATGTATTGCAGGAGGTCGGCATGACCAGCATCAAGCCCATTAACTTCAAGGGAGTCGACATCGTACCCCTGGAGTTTCTCAAGGCGGTGCTGCCTGAACCTTCCTCCCTTGGCGAGGGCTATAAAGGCATGACCAGCATAGGATGCCAGATCAAAGGCGTTAAAGATGGTAAAGAACGCACCTATTATGTCTGGAACAACTGCGAACATGCTGCGGCATACCGTGATGTGGAAGCGCAGGCCGTGAGTTTTACCACAGGCGTGCCCGCCATGATCGGGGCGATGATGGCCCTTACCGGAAAATGGTCGGGCAATGGTGTGTTTAACGTGGAAGAATTCGACCCCGATCCCTTCATGGAAAAACTGCCGGAGTACGGATTGCCGTGGCATGAGCAGGTGGATGAGCCACTTCCGGTGGAGAATAACGGGTAAGTAATGTGCCAATGTGCTAATTAAGAATGCCGGGAGGTTGTTTTGTGCGCTTCCTTTTTAATCCTAAAACACGG
>SLEW01000108.1 GCA_007124575.1 Bacteroidales bacterium
CCCCAAAGATATTGTGGTGCCCTCATCGCAGGAGATCTTCCTCGGCACCAAGGCCACCCAGTTCATGTTCCTGGTAAGGGCCTTCTTTATCCTTATAGGTATTGAGTCGCTTAAAAGAGCTATTGTGGGATACAATACCGGTGGGGAGATCGACAGTTTTTACCCGCTGCTTGGCTACCTGGGCATCGTAGCCTCCATCATCCTGATCGACCACCGTGCAAAAATTGACAATAAAGGGCGGTACATCCGGAAAGGGGTATTTGAGACAGCCATGATCCTTCTGCTTCTGGTTGTCTCTTACCATATCGCTGAATGGATCAGGCCCATAATTGCCCTGCCTGAGATCTTCTTTGCGATGATCCTGTCGGTAAGCCTGGGGATGCTCATGATGCGCTGGAAGTTTGGCCCCACCATCCGGGCGTTGCTGTTCGCCGGCATCCCTGTGGTGCTGGCCTCCAACTTCATGGTGGGCGGCTCGCGTATTGCAGAAGCCTTCCAGTTGAGTGGCATGAATGCCGTGTTGTCTTTCGGATTTTTCGGTCAGCTGTTCTGGATGTTCGGAGGTCTGGCTTTGCTGATCTGGCTGGGCCTTGCCAACCACATCCGCAACCTGGCCCCGGGTATGGCAGGCTCGCTGTCACACTCGGGTCTTACCGGTGCCTGTACAGCGGGCGACCTGGGCCCGGAGGCCGCTGTCAGAGCACCCATCATGATCAACGTGCCTTTTATCGGCCATATCTTCGTGTTTTCTATCCTGGCAGCCAGTGCCACAGCCGGCAAGCTGCTCTTACCATGGGCCATTGCCGTGGTAGCAGCCGGTGTCATCCTCACATTTATGGCACTGAGAACTTTGCGCGGCGCCAAGGGACGGGAAACCCCTGAGATCCGCGGGTTGATGCTCTTCTCCCTGGGATGGCAGCTGGTAGCCGTATTCGGTGGCCTGCTCATCCTCAGCGTGAGCGGCATGGGCCTCGGTGATGCCGTCATGGCCAACTCATCAGCCATATCCCACTTCGGTCTGTTTGCCGCCATCCAGGGTGGCATGTTCGGAGAACAAGCCGCCGGCCTGATCGCCTTCGTCTTTGCCATGCCATTCCTCGTGCACCCGCTGGTGTTCGGCATCTTTGGCAGAACAGCCGAAAACAAAGGCGTCATGCCCAAAAGAATCGTCTACGGACTCGCCCTGCTGGGATTGGGAGGGATATTGTATGCGATGATTGCATAGTTAAGATTAGTAGGGACAGCACTTGGGCTGTCCGAGGGTTGAGGTTACCTGACGTACAAATGATAATCATTGGTAGCGTGATGTGTTGAGGGGTTAAAGGGTTAAGGAGTTATAGGGTTATGGGGTTAATCGGTTGCCTGGTTAATGGTTCGGCCGGTTAAAGGTTATAATAGGCATATGATGCCCTGCGGATTTTTTTATAAATTTGCATCACCATCACAGGACGGGGTGTAGCGCAGCCCGGTTAGCGCGCGTCGTTCGGGACGACGAGGTCGGAGGTTCGAATCCTCTCACCCCGACAATAAATAGCAAAAGCCGCTGTAAGTCAACATATTACAGCGGTATTTTTTTGTGGATTTCCTGGTAGACATTTGAGTTGTTATGGGTGTTTATCTGAATGCGGTTAGAAAGAAGTCCTGCGACTTAACCCTGACTTAAAATGAAGGTTTTTTATATGATTATCGCCTTGATTGCCCCATTGATTCTGATTGCTTACTCAAATGATGATGCAACACCAGAACCCAACAGGGAACTGGATAAAAACATAGTATTATCCCTTGTAAACGAATACAGAACAACAGGAGCAGATTGTGGCGAGGAATACCATGCCCCGGTTGATCCCTTGCAATGGAACGACAAATTGCAATCCGCTGCCCAGGCCCATAGCGACGACATTCACGAGAACGAATTCATGGGCCATTCAGGAAGTGACGGATCTTCTCCCGGTGATAGGTTGAACAGGGTTGATTATCACTGGAGCACATATGGAGAGAATGTTGCCATGGGCGAAACGCTGACCGAAGAAACCGTAGTTGATGGATGGATGGCAAGCCCAAGTCATTGCAAAAACATCATGAACGGTTCGTTTGAAGAAATGGCTGTTGCCAGAACGGAAATGTACTGGACTCAAGTGTTTGCCCGCGCAATCGCTCCATAGCCCGGGTAACTGCATTCAGTGATTTGCTCATAGCACGAAAGCTACCATTTACATATAACCCTATAACCCATTAACATTTCAACTTTTCGACATTTCGTCCTTTTGTCTTTTCGGCATTTCGACATTTTGACATTAATATGAAAACACAAAACCTTATTACCCCCGCATTCAGGACGGCACTTGTTATGGTTGCCATCGCCACAACTGCCCTGCTTAGTGCTTGTGCAGATGAACCTTCTCCGGCCGACAAAGGAGACCCCTGGACTGAAGTGCTCAAACAAGGTCACGGAACCCTGAAAGCACTTTATGTGCCTGCAGAAGGATTTGCCTACCGCGACGAAGAGGGCAGACTAACCGGCGTGACCGTGGAGTTAATCAGGGATCTGGCTGCATTTGTAAACGAAGAGCACGGTGTGGCCCTGAAAGTAGAATTCGAAAAAGAAGAAGACTGGAGCGTTTTTTACAACCGAATAGTAAATGGAGGGGACGGTTTGATCGGTTTCGGGAATGTCACCATCACGGAAGAACGGAAAAACGAACTGGCTTTCAGTCCGCCGTACATGAACAACATCGCCTCCCTTATCACACACCAGGATGTGCCGGAACTTAACAGCTTTGATGAGCTGAGCTCCGCATTTGAAGGGATGAAGGCCCTGGCTTTTGAAGGCACGCTGCACGAAAAACGCCTGAGAATGCTGGTAGAAAAACACATCCCGGCCGCTGAGGTACATTTCGCTGCTTCCAATGATGAGATTGTGGAACGCGTGAGCGCAAACAATACGTATTTCGCATACATAGACCTATACAATTTTTTCCGTGCTACCAACAGGGGCGAACCCATCAAACGGCATCATATGGGAGATGAAGCAGCAGAACAATTCGGCTATGTGATGCCCCTGAAAACGACCTGGGATGAGGTCACCGAGCAATATTTCTCGCATAATAACGGCTTAACTGAATCAACACGGTACAGGCACATCATGGAAAAACACCTCGGTAAGGACTTGGCAACACTGCTTATTGACGGCAACTAACATTTATGGCAACTACTGTTTTGGCCCCCTATCAGACATCAGGATCATATAAATTGGATAACGCAAATAAAAAATCTGTCCCTTAATTTGCTTTTTTCACAACAAAACATTTATATTTGTGCATTGGTAATGTTATGAATACATTACCCATGTAACATTGGCAAAAGCGGCTTAACCTCTTAACCCCCTAACAATCTAACAACCTAGCCTATAACCCTTTTGACATTTTGACAAAATATTACAAACACATGAACAAACTCCCATTACTTTTCCTTCTTACCCTATTTACCGCATCTTTCAGTCTGGCCCAGGGTCTGATCCTGCTGGATGCCGAGAATAACGACATTACCGGCGACACCCTCTTTGTCTTTGGAGATGCCAGTGCCAACATTATCAAAGGTGAGATATTTTTTCACAACGACTCTGATGAAGATATGCAGGTGTTGGTCAGGAAAATTGAGGTCGACATCCTGGAGGGCACATACAATGCGTTTTGCTGGAATAATTATTGTTTCACGCCGGATGTCTACGAAATTACTGATCCCATTATCCTGGGACCCGGGGAGACCTCCGGCGAAAATGATTTTTATGTGGAGTACTATCCGGGTGACCAGGTGGGTGTCAGCATCATCTCCTATGAATTTTTCAGCAGGAACGACGGGTTTGAAGAGGTGATGGTCACGGTGGTGATTGAAACAGAGGATACTACCAATATCCCTTTCCTTTCCGGTGAAAACCAGGCCCCGGTGACCATCCACCCTAATCCGGCATCATCCATCGCCGTGTTTTCCCATAATCTGCAAAATGTAACAGGAAGCGCCACCCTGACAATCCACACTATCGACGGAGCACTGGTTGAACGTTTTCATATCGATCTGCAAAACAGCACGCTTAATCTTGACATCAGCCATTATCCCGATGGATTATATCTATATAACCTGAGAACGGATGCCGGGCAAAGATCATCCGGGAAACTGATGATCAGAAAATAGCAGCCTTACGGATTATATCCCGGGTTGTTCCCGTCTGAAATATATTTCCCTGGATCTTTTTTTCTGACCAATCACTTCACCAGCCTTAAAAACCCATTTTAAACAAACAAAAAAACATCATGAAAAAACTTACGGTTTTGTTTGCATTATTGGTAACCGGATCATTAACATTCGGGCAAATGGTATTACATGAGGATTTCTCTGAAGGACAGATGCCCCCGGAGGACTGGACCATCAGCGCCCATACTTCAAACTGGTCTGTTGAATCCACAGCAAATGCAGGAGGAAACGCCCCTGAGGGCCAATTCGGCTGGTCTCCCCAGTTTAGCGGGAGCTCCTATCTCATATCCCCGTCGCTCGACCTTTCCGGCAACGATACCGGGTCTTTGCTCATTTCATTCAAACATATGATCGATCATTTCGGAGGAGCCTACACTGTTGGCATGGCGGTACGTTCCGACGGGGGCGCATGGGACATAGAATGGCAGATGGTTAACCCCTCAGATGTGCCAGCCGGGGAGGTAAGCATTGAACTGAATGGCGAGATCGTTACCAGTGATGACTTTCAACTCGCATTCTTCTTCTCCGGGAATAGTTATAACATCAACTTTTGGTACATCGACGACATTCAGGCCATGATACCCCAGGAATTTGATCTCGCCGTAAACAGTATTGATGTGGCCGATCTTATCGCTGGTCCCACCCTGGTAGAAGGCAAAGTGATAAACCTGGGGAGCAATGCCATCGAATCGTTTGATCTGCACTGGCAGCTAGATGACGGCGACACACACAGCAGTTCTTTTACCGGGTTAGACCTTGCACTGGGTGAGGTCTTCCATTTTGAGGCAGATGACCTGATGGACGCAGAGCCAGGCACCTATGACCTGCAAGTGTCCATATCGAATGTTAACGGCGAAGCAGAAGACGACAACCCGGACAATGACACCATGTCCAAAACCGTTTCCGTGGCTTACGAATCCGTTGACAAGCGTCCGCTGTTTGAAATGTTTACCAGCTCCACGTGCCCGCCTTGCGCTTCATTCAACAACGGATTTTTCAACAATTTCTCACACAATAATGCCGACGACATGGCCCTGATCAAGTATCAGATGAACTGGCCCGGATCCGGTGACCCCTACTACACACCCGAAGGCGGTGTGCGCAGAACCTATTACGGTGTGTCAGGGGTTCCTTCGCTGTTTCTGGAAGGCAATCAAGTGGCTACAGTCGGTTCAGTCGTGACCAATGCATTGCAGCAGGCACTTCAGATCCCTTCATTTATGACCATTGAAGGAAGTTTTGATATTGACGGAGACATGATCAGCATAGAAGGCTCTGTGATGCCTTATGCCGACTTTCCCCCTGCGCGGATGCATGTGGCAATCATTGAGTACGTAACCTATGGTAATACAGGGACAAATGGCGAAACAGAGTTTCATCACGTGATGCACAAGATGATGCCCAACGCACAAGGAACAACCGTTAACCTTGACGCGCTGGAAGAATATGACTTCACTTTTGAACACAATATGTCGAGCACCAATGTGGAAGAGATGGAAGACCTGATGGTTGTAGTGTTTTTACAGAACCATGAAACCGGGGAAGTTTATCAAAGTGCCTATATGGCGAGCGGCAAATTTGTCAGTTTCAACATCCCGAACGGACAAACCGGTGCAGAGCCTGACATCACCATCGAAGCGACCTACGATGAGCCGGTCACCTTCCTTGATGGAACCGGGATCACCGGCGCGAATGTGCATGAGCTGATCGCTTTCGAAACCGAAGAGGGCGAGGCCGTACCTTTTCTTGCAAGCATCGATGAAGAAAAACAGGTCATTTCCATACAAGCAGAAGAAATGCTCGATTTCCTCACTACCTATGTCGTGCAATTGGAAGATGTGCTGGGTGCCGATTCAGAAAAGACCATTGCCGGCGGTTCTGTCACTTTCACTACCCGAGACACCCACGGAACGCCGGTCATTACCTTTGATGTAGAAGACGGGGCAACAGACATACCGCTCGATCAAACCATTGTCATTGCATCCAATCAGCAGATCCGCCATGCCGACGGACAAGAGATCACCGGGGAAAGCCTTTACGGGCTGATCAGCTTCCACACCCACGATGGCGCCGAAGAGGTGGATTTTACGGCAGAGATCAACCCGGATCACACAGAGATACAGGTCATACCCGCAGATATGCTTATGCACAATACTACCTTCCTGTTGGAGCTGTTTCCTGTGATGGGTGTCGACGGACAGGTTACCGATTCCCAGTCGATACAGTTTACCACAGAAGATCAGACAGATAGTGATTTTCCCGTTCTGTCAGACATCAACCTGTATCCAAACCCTGCTTACTCCGTATTGTTTATTGACGCTCCCTCCCTGGAAGGCAATGTGGAGGTCAAAATGTATGATCTTACCGGCAATCTTGTTCTGGAGACTATAGTGCGCGAAAAAACAGCCCGC
>SLEW01000293.1 GCA_007124575.1 Bacteroidales bacterium
CCATCTTCGGCAAGCGAAACTGAACAATATATCCCATCATACAGTTGTTTAGGTATCATTAAGTAATCTCTGTATGATGCAGCCATACTTTCATTTAGATAAGCTTTTCACATGTCTTGTTATTCTTTTGGGAAGCAGTTTTATCCTGTCAGGTGCTGATAGCGATGACCGTGAAATTTTGAATCTCAGCCTGGAAGAAGCCAGAGAGCACGCCCTCGGGCATAGTTACACCATCCGTCAGGCAAGGAAAGACCTGAACATCGCAGAGTCACAGATATGGGAAACAACCGCTGCAGGGCTCCCGCAGATCAATGCTTCCGTCGGGTACAACTACTATCTTGATATTCCTACCTCCCTTGTTCCGGCAGAATTTTTTGGAGGAGAGCCCGGAGAATTTGAAGAGATCCAGTTTGGAACGGAACACAACATCACGGCTGCCGCCTCCGTTGAACAGCTTATTTTCGACGGGCAATACATAGTAGGGTTACGTGCTTCGCGGATCTACCGCGACCTTGCCGGCCAAACTTTGGAGCGGTCAGGCCTGGAAATAAAAAATGCTGTAACAGAAACTTATTTCCTGGCTTTAATGGCGGAAAAGAACCTTGACATCGTAAAGCAAAACCTCCTCAATATGGAGGCGCAGCTTGAGGAAACCCGTGCACTGCTTAAGGAGGGGTTTACTGATCCCATAAACGTTGATCAGCTCCAACTGACAGTATCCAATCTTAAAAACAGGATATCCTCTCTTAAACGCCAGGAAGAGCTTACGAAAAATCTGCTGAAGTTCCAGCTTGGCCTGGAGGTGGAAGAGCACATAAGACTTACCGACGAGCTTGATGACCTTCACAAAGACCTTCTGAATGACATGTCCTTCCTCGCACCTTTTGCACCTGAACAGCATATTGCCTATCGCATGATGCACTCACAGGAAGACATGAGCCAGATGGTTCTGAGGCGGGAACAGTCAGCCTACCTGCCAAGCCTTTCTGCATCTTTTACCCGGCAGGAGATGGCCATGCGCGATAAGTTTAATTTTTTCGACGGCGATCAGTCGTGGTTCCCCAGCACCTACTTCGCAGTAAACCTCAGCATTCCTATATTTTCCAGCGGGCTGCGCGCATCCAGGGTGGAGCAGGCCCGCCTCGACCTCGAAAAGGCGCGCATTAGCCGCGAAGAGGTGCTGCAATCACTGAACCTGCAAATGCAGGAAGCTATGGCAGACTTCAGCACAGCCCGCGACCAGTATGACAACCAAAAAGAAAACCTGGAGCTTGCCAAACGCATTTTTGACCGGACCACCATTATGTACCAGGAAGGCATGGCTACCAGCCTGGAGCTGACACAAGCCAATGACCAGCTTATCACCACACAGGCTAACTATTATCATGCCCTCTTCGAAGTGCTCAATGCAAGAAACAACATCGAAAAGGCCCTGGGCAGATGACAAGGGATCATAGAACAAAGCCATAAACAGACATAGAGATAAACCAGTAATCCTTTATCACCCTGACATTAATAAAACATAAAATGATACTTGCAGTCCCAAACAAATACACCAAAGGCCTGAAAAGCACCCTGCGCCTGTCAGCCCTGATACTCCTTGTGCTGACATGGGGGATGCAGTCCTGCAGCAGGGAGTCACCCGGCTCCGATGATGACAGCCATACTATTCGAAGTCAGATAGACGAATACAATGAGGAGATACACCGGTTATCCCAAAAAGTAAATGAGCTTCATAGAAAACTCAATGAACAGGGTGAGGACACAGGCAGAAATGACCATGTGCCTGTTACCGTATCCGAGGTTGAGCCCTCTCTTTTTACGGAATACATCAGGGTGAGTGCAAGTGTTGAAGCCGTTAATTCAGCCACCATCAGTCCGGAAACCAACGGGCACATCCTGAGGCTATACGCAAACAAGGGCGAGCCCGTAAAAAAAGGGCAGATAGTAGCCCGGTTGTCTACTGATGTGGTGGAAGGCCAGATTGAGGAGGTGAAGACAAACCTGCAGTTAGCCGAAACGGTCTATCAGCGGCAGAAAAGACTTTGGAGTCAAGAGATTGGCAGTGAGATACAATACCTGGAGGCAAAAAATCACGCAGAACGTCTGAGTAAAAACCTGGAGACACTGCAGTCACAGAAAGATATGGCCGTCATGAAAGCGCCCTTCGACGGTTTTGTTGACGAACACCACATCAAAGAAGGCGAGCTGGCTATGGCAGGTACCCCGGTAATGCAGATCATCAGCCTGGATAAACTTTACATTAATGCAGATGTTTCCGAATCATACCTTCCTTATGTGTCAGCCGGGGAAGAGGTGGTCCTGCGCTTTCCTGCTTATCCTGATGTAGAGATAGCGGTACCTGTGCACCGGGTGGGCCATGTGATCAACCCGGAAAACCGCTCGTTTCGCATGCAGCTCAAAATAAAAAACGAAAATGACCGGTATAAGCCAAACATGATGGCCAACATCAGTGTACAGGCATCCGAAATAAAGGATGCCGTTGTAATACCCTCCATGCTAATAGGTTACGATACCCAGGGGCATTACGTCTATTTAGCAGAAGAAGGCCCTGCCGGGTATCTTGTTGCCAGGAAAGCATATATCGAAAGAGGCAGGGATGGAGAGGGTAAAACCCAGGTTAAGGACGGGCTCGCAGAGGGTGACTTGCTCATCAGGAAGGGACATCGCAATGTGGCCAATGGTGAAGCCATCCGGATAGAATCATATGAGTAACATAAAAGGAGTATTCTTACTGTAACTGTAAAGATCATGATGAGTGACAAGAGCATGGATAGAGGTGTTCGTGAGTTCAGGCCAGCCACCATTGCGCTGAAGAACAAGAACACCGTCTTTCTTCTTACCTTTCTGATAGCTGTTTTTGGTATATTTTCTTACAGGAGTTTGCCGAAGGAGCTATTCCCTGAGGTGGAAATACCAACCGTGCTTGTTCAGACCATGTACCCGGGCAATCCTCCTGCCGACATGGAAAACCTCGTTACAAGGCCCCTTGAAAATGAGATTCATACTATTACGGGCATCAGGGAACTCAGGTCTACTTCTTCACAGGATAATTCCGACATCTTTGTGGAGTTTGAGACAGGGATTGACATACAGCAGGCTCTTCAGGATGTCAAAGATGCCGTAGACAGAGCCCGGAACGACCTGCCTGGCGACCTGCCCTCTGACCCCATGGTTATAGACATCGACTTTTCTGAATTCCCCATCATCAACCTCAACCTGAGTGGCGACTTCACCATGAATGAGTTGAAACGTTTTGCTGACTTTCTTGAAGAGAAGATTGAAGATGTCCCTGAGGTTTCCAGGGTGGAGATTACGGGGATAGAGGAGCGGGAGATCCAGATAAACGCTGATCCTCACAAGCTCGAGTTATATCAGCTGAGTTTTGATGATCTCGATGCATCCATCTCATCCGAGAATGTGTCCATGGCAGGTGGATCCCTGCGCTTTGATGATGGTACCCGATGGGCTGTGCGCACCATAGGCGAGTTTACGGACATCCGTCAAATGGAAGACATCATTGTTAAACACGAAGATCAGCAGATAGTATACCTGCGTGACGTGGCAGAAGTGGTTGACGCCTATGCGGACCCTGCCAGTTATGCGCGTCTTGATGATCAGCCCGTGGTGAGCCTGCAGGTGATAAAAAATGCCGGCGACAACCTGCTTTCAGCTACTGAAAATATAAGCCGTGTGCTTGATGAGGCCACGCAAAACGGAGACTTGCCTGATGACCTGAATATCACCATTACAAATGATCAGTCAGAAGAAATCAAAATACAGCTGTCCAACCTGGAAAACAGCGTAATCATGGCGGTGATCCTGGTGGTTTTGATTCTATACCTTTTCCTTGGGCTGAAGAATGCCCTGTTCGTCGGAATCGCCATCCCCCTTTCCATGCTTATGTCGTTCATGATTTTTGGCATAGTGAACCTGCAGATCAATATGATCGTGCTGTTTTCACTGATCCTCGCTCTTGGATTGCTGGTAGACAATTCCATCGTTGCCGTTGACAACATATTCCGCTTTGTAGAGCGCGATTATTCCATCCTGGAGGCGGCCAAAAGGGCTATCGGTGAAATTGCCACCCCTGTTATTACTTCCACGGCTACTACCCTTTCCGCTTTTCTTCCGCTGGCATTCTGGACAGGTATCACAGGAGAGTTCATGAAATACCTGCCACTGACCCTGATTATCGTACTCTCTTCGTCCCTTTTTGTGGCCCTGATAATCATACCCGTTTTTTCCTATACCTTTTTCCGAAGAAGTGCTCAAAAGAGTGAACACGGCGACCGGAATCTGAAAGCACAGAAAAACCGGCGAAAACTTATTATTACCGGCATCCTGATCGTGGTGGGAGCAATTCTGCATCTCGCGGGTAACACCTTGTTTGGCAACCTTTTCGTGCTTTCCGCGCTGTTGTTTGCCCTGGGCCATTTTGCGCTTGCCAGGCTGGCAAAATGGTTTCAGCAAATCCTGCTGCCCTCTCTGGAAAAACTGTATAACAACACATTAAGCTATGCCCTGCGTGGCCGCAATCCCTACATGTTTGTATTGGGCACACTGCTGGTGCTGGTACTGGCCATTATCAGCTTTGGCCTGCGCAGCCCAAACGTCCTGTTTTTCCCGGACAACGACCCCCAATTTATCAACATCCTCATGGAGTTGCCCGTTGGCACCGACATTGACGAAACAGACAAACGTGTTCGTAAGGTGGAAGAGGAAGTAAATGACGTTATCGCGCCTTACCGGCACATTGTTAAATCGGTACTCACCACGGTGGGCCGTGGTGCAGTGGGTGAAATGGAGATGAGTGCCGGGGAAACGCCTAACCGCGGCCTGATCACGGTGACGTTCGAACAATTTGACATGCGCGACGGCATCAACACCAATGACATCATGGCTGAACTCAGCAATGCACTTACCGGGCAATATCCGGGCATCGACTTCATGATTGAGAAAAACATGGCCGGACCTCCCTCCGGAAGACCCATTAACCTGGAGGTCAGCGGCCAGGACATAGAGAGGCTGATGGCCCTTGCCGACACCATAAAAAGCCGTATCGGCAGGGCAGGAATACAAGGGATCGAAGGGTTAAGCACAGACCTTGACAGCGACAACCCGGAGATACTGGTCCATATCGACAGGGAGGCTGCCAGACGCTTCGGGCTATCCACGTTCTCCATTGCCAATACCATACGCACCGCCCTGTTTGGACTTGAGGTGTCTGCCTTCAAGGTAGGTGAAGAAGAATATCCCATCCAGCTGCGCTTGCAGGAAGAGTACCGCCATAACCTGTCATCACTCATGAACCAGCGCATCACCTTCCGAAGCCAGGCTACCGGGCGCATCATGCAGGTACCCATTTCTGCCGTGGCTGATGTAGAGTACAGCAAAACCTATGGGGCTATCAATCGCATCGACCGCAACAGGGTGATCACCCTCAGCTCCAACGTGCTTCCCGGCTTTAACGCTAACCGCATCAACCAACAGATCATGCAGCTGATGGATGATATGGACCTTCCGAATGGGTATGACTATGCCTTTACCGGCGAACAGCAGGAACAGGAGGAGTCTATGGAGTTTCTGATAAGGGCCTTGCTCATAGCAGTATCCCTCATTGCACTCATCCTGGTAACCCAGTTTAACTCGGTTTTCAAACCCTTCATCATCATTGCAAGCGTAATATTCAGTACCGCCGGTGTATTCCTCGGCCTGGCCATCTTTAACATGGATTTCATTATCATTATGATGGGAGTGGGAATCGTCAGTCTGGCAGGAGTCGTGGTTAACAACGCCATTGTATTGTTAGATTACACGGACTACCTTCACAAACAAAAAAGAATCGAGACTGACACAGACGAGGACGATTTGCTGGAACCTGAAACGAGCCTCTCATTGATCGAACAGGCCGGAAAAACGCGTTTCCGGCCCGTTATTCTCACTGCCATTACCACAGTGCTTGGTTTGTTTCCCCTGGCCATCGGGCTGAACATCAACTTCGTGACCCTGCTTGCCGAATTCGACCCGCAGATATACTTTGGCGGCGATAATGCACGGTTCTGGGGGCCGATGTCCTGGACTGTTATCTTTGGCCTGACCGTGGCTACTTTCCTCACCCTTGTGATTGTACCATGCATGTATCAGATCATCCTCTCCACAAAACGCAAGATCCACACTTCCATTAATAAGAAAACCTGAATTATCTAAAAAATATTTTCTGCTAATCATCGGGCCCGTGACCCATTTTTCTTATTTTTGGCCATCCCCCGGGATATTTTTGCATATTTTAAACCCAGGTGTGCTGAAACACCCATAACCAAAACAACTAAAACAACCTCACATCATGCAACAAACTGCTTCTGCAAAGGATGCCAAAGGGATTCAGGCGCCCGACCTGTCTCAATATGGCATTAAAGACGTTCAACAGGTTTACTACAACCTTTCTTACGACGAATTATTCCGGCACGAAACAAACCCTGACCTCGAAGGTTTTGAAAAAGGCTTTGAGACCAACACGGGTGCTGTGGCGGTAGACACAGGCATCTTTACAGGCCGTTCTCCAAAGGACAAATACATCGTTCAGGAAGATAGCTCCCAGGACAACATTTGGTGGGCCG
>SLEW01000193.1 GCA_007124575.1 Bacteroidales bacterium
ATCTCAACTTCACTGATAAGGTCAATTTTTTCTTCAACGATGTCATAGATGTCTGTGTTGATGTCAGAACTGATAATGATCACTCCGTCTTCATCTATGTCGGCATTCGAGAGCATATCCGGTGAAACCCCATTCCCGTTAACTCCATAGGTGCTTCCAGTATGTCATAATATCTTGCAATGCGGTCGTAGCGATGTTTGGTTTTGTTCATCACTGTAGTGTATTGTCTTACAGGAAACATCATATCGGGCATGTAAAACCAGAATTTTTTGTATATTTAAGCAAAAGTGCCTTATCTGAATGGACAAACAAAAAAATTAAGCGCTATGGACACATTGATTCACACAACAAAACAGATTGAAAATCTATTGGGAGATGCCTCAGGATCATTACTGACGCATCAGTCATCCACCATTCCGAAAAAGGATCTTACTCTTCCCGGGCCAAAAGCTGTGGATGAGGTATTCGGCATCAGCGACAGGAATACCCGGACGCTGATAAGCCTGTCCCGGATATATAACCACGGCAGATTGGCCGGCACGGGATACCTGTCGATACTGCCTGTCGACCAGGGGATAGAACATACAGGCGGCAGTTCCTTTGGTCCCAACCCCATTTACTTCGATCCGGAAAACATCATTAAACTCGCCATTGAGGGGGGATGTAATGCAGTGGCGACCACTTTCGGCGGACTTGCCTTGCATGCCAGGAGATATGCCCCTAAAATCCCTTTCATCGTGAAGATCAATCATAATGAGCTAATGACGTATCCTAACAAGCATGACCAGATCATGTATGGCAGTGTGGAAGAAGCCTGGAACCTGGGAGCTGCCGCCGTGGGAGCCACCATCTACTTCGGCTCTGAAGAATCCAACAGGCAGATCATAGAGGTGGCTGAAGCCTTTGAGCGCGCACATGAACTGGGAATGGCTACGATCTTGTGGTGCTATACGCGAAACAACGCGTTTAAAACCAAGGAGCAGGATTTTCATACGGCAGCAGACCTTACCGGGCAAGCAAACCACCTGGGCGTTACCATCAAGGCGGACCTTATCAAGCAGAAGCTGCCTGACGGCAATGGTGGGTTTAAGGCACTGAAATTCGGAAAGACACACCCCGACATGTACGAAAAGCTCTGTTCGGACCACCCGATAGACCTGTGCCGTTACCAGGTAGCCAACTGCTACATGGGCAAGATCGGTCTGATCAACTCAGGAGGCGCCTCATCTGGCGAAAGTGATTATGCCGACGCCGCAAAAACAGCTGTGATCAACAAAAGAGCAGGCGGCTCCGGGCTTATCTCCGGACGAAAGGCCTTCCAGCGTCCCATGAAGGATGGGATCAACCTGCTGAACCTCATCCAGGATGTCTACCTGAATAAAGATATTTCCATCGCATAAGAGGATATGACAGGACAAGTTCCAGGCCATCACAGTCAACACAGCCGGATAACCGGTGTTTTTATATTGGTGATAATGAGGTTGTTATGAAAAGATAAAACAATAAAAGATTCATGCCTCTTACCATGCCCGCCAATTTTCAATCCTCTCTAAAAAGGCTCTTTCAGGAAAAGCTGAGGTAGCTCTCATGTTTAATAGCTTATTAACAATAGATGATTCAGTCACGTCTGTATTTAATCTCACAGAAAATAAGAACAGCGATGAAACGCTGGACCTGCTGATGAAGCATAAGCTGTAAAAGTAATTTATGCCTATTTTTACACCATGATAAAAAGCATCGCTGTATTTTGTGGCTCCAGCAGAGGAGTTGATCCGGAATATGCCAGTGAGGCCAGAAGGCTGGGGCAGCTGCTCGCGCAAAAACATATCACCCTGGTGTTTGGAGGATCCAAAGTGGGACTCATGGAAGACCTGTCTGATGCTGCCCTTCAGCATGGGGGCAAGGTTGTCGGAGTCATGCCCCGGTTGCTTTACGACAAAGGCATCGGCCACCCGGGGCTGACGGAGATGATGGTGGAGGAGACCATGCATGAACGCAAACTGAGGATGAGTGAACTCTGCGACGGCATCATCGCCCTGCCCGGAGGCTTTGGCACTCTCGACGAATGTTTTGAGATGATCACATGGAGTCAGCTGGGTATCCACCAGAAACCCATCGCCCTGCTCAACATACATGGTTTTTACGATCCCCTGAAAAATATGATCTGCCACATGACGAACAAGGGCTTTTTAAAGGAAGTACACCGTGATATGCTTATCATTTCCCATTCTATGAAGGAGATCCTGCAAAAAATGGACAGCTACACAGCTCCCACGGCAGGCAAATAAATATCTATTTACTTTGTATTATTCAGATATTTTTCTTATCTTAGGGAAGAATTTATTGTTTAATCATTAAAGGGAGATATTATGAAATTCGCAAAAGCATTATTTGGACTGGTTGCGGCAACAGGTGTTGGCGCATTGATGGGTGTGTTATTTGCTCCGAAAAAGGGTACTGAAACTCGCAAAGACCTGGCAAAAAAGCAGAAGGAGTATGAGAAAAAGCTGAAAAAAGAATACAATAAGACCATTGACAAGGTGACAGATGAAATAAAGGAGGCCGACAAGAAAGTTTCAGAGGCCACCCAGACTGTGAGAGAGGAGATCAAAGACAAAAAACTCTGATAACGCTTTTAGCCTGCTTGTCTGAAAGGCAATCAGCGACATTTTTCAAAGGGCTGCAGCTTTTCTTGCAGCCCTTTTTTTGCGCAGACGCGACAAAAAACTTTTGTCTCTTTGACAACCGGAAACCCTTTGACAACCGGAAACTCTGTTCCAGAACAAATCCTGCCGCTACTACCTTACAATCAATTTGCCTGTTTTTGATCCGGAACCGCTGTCAACGGTCACAAAGTATATCCCTTCTCTCAGGCTGCTGATATCCAATCTGAAGAGCTGATCGCCCGGCTCAACATTGACTGCATGTTCTTTCATTACGGTTCTGCCGTGCAAGTCGTGAACGGTTACGGCTATATTTTTTGCAACGGGGTTGTAAAAACGGATGCTAAGCTCATGGCTGGCCGGGTTCGGAAATATCTCAAAAGAAAAAGGGTCACGTGGCATCCCGGGTGTGCCGGTGATCGTATTTTCCCAGGAATAAACCCCGTCGGCCCCGAGGAATACAATGTCCCGGCCTTCGTCGTGCATGACAAGCAAATTCCTTACAGGATAATTTTTATCTTCTTCAAACTGATGCCACTCGAGCTGCCAGGTTTGCCCCTCATCGGTGGTATATATAATGTTCAGACGTTCTCCTGGCACCGGTTCAGGACCATCGCCGGTGACATACATGATCGTACTATCGGCCGGACTGAAAGCAATATCATAATAATACAGACTCATCTCACCGCCATCCCACACGTCCAGCAAAGTCTCCCAGGTATATCCTCCATCATCACTACGTCCTATCACACCCTCACCGGGCACATACCATGTGGTATCGTTCCGGATGATCCAGTGGGTGCAGTTGTCTCCCTGGAAATAATTATTGTGAAGCGGAAGATATTCGAAACTCTCCATATAATCATCTGAAACGATCAGAATAGGTGTGAAAGACATAGCCTCACCGCCAACCCATATTCTTTCCGGGTTTTCTTTATCTGTTTTTACAAAACGAAAGATATTATTCACCTCAAAAACACTGTGCCAGGTCTCGCCACCATCATAAGTCAACCTGTTGGCGGAGAGGTCAAAAATTGTGTCCAGTGAAGGTGTTGCCGTAAGCATCCGGTAGAACAATTCACCTATATATTCCGATTCGTGCTCAGCCAGAAGCTCAAAGCCATTGTCGTCCCGGATGTAAATAGAGGAATACCACGGTTGTTGAGTGCGGACATTGGCCAGGATGCGTCCATCGTCCGAAAAAAAGACGTCTGTTACGTCTTTTTCATGTAATCCTACAGGCTCCCAGGGATCATCGGAATGTAAAAAATGACGCGCGTAAATGCCGTCATTGGTACATGCGTAAATCGTATCACCCTTTTGTTGCAACTGATGCACGATAAGGTGATGCAATCCTTGTTCGCTCCATTGGGAAAACACATTCCCAAACAGAGATGCAAAAAAGATCAATGTGATGAGTTTTTTTGCCATAGTTATCTGCATTTTATGTTTGACAATATATGTATTGTTTGCCTGTCATACAAAAACATTGTTTAATCAACCGACATAATTCAACGGATATCGGACTGCCGGATAATATTGCTGAAGACATACCTGAAGACAGCAAAGGAAACCTATGGTTTGCTACTGAAAATGGGATGAGCAAATATGATGCAGACAGAAAAGGAGAGTCACCATTTAAAGACTTCTCCAAATCCATACGAACCAGCCTTCCAGCCAGCTAAATAGTTCTCAATTTTCCGACACATAACACTTTTATTTATCAATTATCCTTTTCCCCCTCGCCTTCCTTTTTTTTATCCTCCCCGGCTGCTTCAGGAAACAAATATTTCAACTCCACAGGCAGCGGAAAAGCGATAAGGGACCCTTGCTGACTGGCTATTTCCGGAAGTGCTCTTAATAAACGGACATAAAAAGCTCCCTTTTCAGTATTTAAAATGCTTGCTGCTTCCCGGATCTTGTCGGCAGCCTGCTTTTCTCCTTCAGCCTGTACAACCACCGCCCGCCGTTCCCTTTCAGCAGTAGCCTGCCTGGATATCGCTCTCTGAAGACCTTCGGGTATGACCACGTCTTTGATTTCGACCGTCGTTACCTTGATACCCCAGGGATCCGTTGCCTCATCCAGGATGCTCTGGATTTTAATGTTTAACTTTTCCCTTTCCGATAAAAGCTCATCCAGCTCCGCCTGCCCCGCCACACTGCGCAAGGTGGTCTGAGACAGCTGTGCAGTGGCCGTGGCAAAATCTTCCACATTCACAATCGCCTTGTTGGGGTCAACTACGCGGTAATAGACCACTGCGTTTACATTGGTGGTTACGTTGTCTTTTGTGATGACCTCCTGGGAAGGCACATCCAGGGTGACCACACGCAAAGACACCCGCTTCACCCTGTCGATGCCTGGGATAATCAGGATAAACCCCGGGCCCTTGATGGCGATCAGCCGCCCCAGGCGAAACACCACCAATCGTTCATATTCCTTGACAATTTTTATTGCCAGCGCGATGAAAATAACTATGACAACCACGGCCGGTAACCATATGTTGCCATCGGATAATAATTCTGTCATAAAGCGTCCTCCTTTACATCGTTTTGTGATTTATCAATGAATACCTGTTCAATTTGCTGAACAGCGTGCATGCACCAAGCCAGGAAAACCAATTCTTAGTGAAATCTTTGTGTCTTTGAGCCTTAGTGGCATTTTATTTTGCCACCAAGACGCCATGGCACTAAGGTTCACCAAGTATTAAAGCTAAAACACATTAAGCAATGTTAACGAAATACAATCAGTTGGATTAATTACCCTCCATGGCTATTGTTTTCATCCTTCGGGATCTGCACCCACAACATCAGCGTTTCTGCCCTGACCACTTCTACTTCCCTGCCGGCCGGAATTTTTGACCCATCCATGCTGCGGGCACTCCAGTACTCTCCCCTGGCCTTGATCCGGCCTTCCGGATCAAGGTCATTGACCGTCACCCCTTTTTGCGGCGGGGTAAAATGTTCACTGCCGCCGGTCCAGCGCCGACGGCTTCTTATGATCCGTTGCACCACAAATACCATAATAAGGACCAGTCCCAGCACCACACCACCAACAGTGACGATAAAATTGGCATACCAGTCGGTTTCCATCAAGGGCTCCACGGGCAGCATGATCGCTCCTATGGCCAGAGATATTGCTCCCCCGGTCCCCAGCACCCCAAAGCCGGAAGTAAAAATTTCTGCCATGATCAGGCCAAGGCCCAGAATGAGCAGTATAATACCGGTAGTATTTGAATCAAACAAGCCTATGCCATATATTCCCATAATGATTAGGATTAATCCGCCTACCTCAGGAACAATCGTACCCGGGGCGCTTAAGCCCAGGTAAATCCCAAGGAAGCCGGCCATTAAAACCAGGAAAGCGACCTGTGGATTACCGAGCCAGTTCTGAAATCTTTCCGCAAAGGTCATCTCTCCCTGCTCGACAGACGCATCAGCAGTATTCAACAGGAAGACCTCGCCCAGCTTTTCCATTTCTTTCCCGTCAAGAGCTTGCATCAATTCCTGCACGCTCCCGGCCACGTATTCTATCATGCCTTTTTCCAGCGATTCCCCGGAGCCAAGAGACAGGTTTTCTGTAACAAATCTTTCGGCAATATCTCCGGGCCTCCCCTTCTCTTCGGCTGTATTCCGCATGTAGGAGGCATAAAACGTGACGGCTTTATCGTCTGCTTCCGCGGCACCCCCCGGTGAAAGCGCAACAGGCTGAGCCGCACCTATGGTTGTACCCGGAGCCATCGCCGCAATATCAGAAGCCATCAATATAAACGTGCCCGCCGACCCGGCAATCGCTCCTGAAGGCGCAACAAGGACCGCTACCGGTATCGGCACATTCATAAGCAGTTCGTTAATTTTCATGGTGGCGTCAACCAAGCCTCCGGGGGTGTTTATCCTGACAATCAATAGTTGCGATTCAACTTCCAGGGCACTTTCAACCTGGCGCCCGATAAAATTTTTCTGGCC